>NZ_JAWOVC010000002.1:0-202980 GCF_033339735.1 Vibrio sp. 2033 | reverse complement strand
GATTTTTGCAAACACTACCGTTACGGGCACCTATGGTGAGCTAGCATTGGTGGATGGGAAGTGGACGTATACGCTGGCCCAAAGCCTAGTTCAACAGCTGGACGAGGGTGATCAGGTACAAGACACCATCACTCTCACGGCAACCGATGGCACCCAACAAAACATCGTGATTGATATTACGGGCACCGAAGACACGCCAGTCGTGACGGGCACGTTCACCGGCAAGGTGACCGAAGGTAATCTCGGTGATGTTGCGACCGCAACAGGCACCATTGCTATTACTGATGTTGATAATGGCGACGATCCGATTTTTGCAAACACTACCGTTACGGGCACCTATGGTGAGCTAGCATTGGTGGACGGGAAGTGGACGTATACGCTGGACCAAAGCCTAGTTCAACAGCTAGACGAGGGTGACCAGGTACAAGACATCATCACCCTGACGGCAACCGATGGCACCCAACAAAACATCGTGATTGATATTACGGGCACTAATGATGTTCCTGAATTTGTTAGCGGAAATAATGACAACTTTGGTCTGGATGCCCAAGGTAAAACCGACATCGATAGTTACCAGTTTAGCGTTGATGAAAACAGTCAATCGGGTGTAATTGGAAAAGTAAATGCATTCGATGTCGATCAGGACAGTCAGATAACGTATCACTTAAACAGTCATAGCGAACTGTTTGAAATCAACAGTCTTACCGGTGAGATCAGTGTCAAAAATGGTGCAAATTTGGACCATGAATCTATCGATAACTACCAGCTAGAAGTGGAAGCTCGTGACCAGTTTGGCGGTAAAGACACCGCTCAGGTCGAAGTGTTGGTTCTCGATATTAATGAAGCCCCTATTGCTGAAGATGATAAGGGTATTGAAAAAACAACCAAGACAATTGACCAGAGCAACTGGGATGATAGCACTGATATCACTGTCGATTACTATGTGATTGATACTCGATCTGGAAACAAGGTTTCTGATGCATCGAAAGCTGATTATATTGGTGACGGTGACCACAAATATGGCGTTAGTTCTGCGCTAGACAGCGGCTCAGACCGGGTTCAAGATGGTCAGATTCGATATGATGATGCAACTGGACAAAGTGAAGCAATGCGCTTCTCCTTTGCTAAAGGTCAGGTTGCCGATCATGCTGAAGTTGAAGTGAAAAACCTATGGACAGACACTTCGAACGGTAGCTGGGAGCCTGGTATTGAGCGCGGTGTTTGGAAGGCTTACTACAAAGGTGACTTGGTTGCGACAGGTGTGTTTGAAGGTACCCGTGGTGGTAATCAAGTAGTCAACATCAATGCAGATGGGCGTTTCTTCGATAGTATTGAAATGTCTACTACCAGCTATAAAGACGGTGTCATTGATCCTAAAGGCTCAGAGTACTTTATTACTCAGGTATCAGCGGACCTGACGACCTTTGATGAAGCTTACCAGACCAACGGCTCAGGCACTTTAGAGCTGGATGTTCTAGCGAATGACAGCGACCCGGATGGTGACGCTCTGACTATTATCGACTATCCATCAGAAAGTTTCCTCAGTCTGCAAGATGGTAAATTGGTCTTTGATGCGGCCAAGTACCTAGAGTCACTGCCAGCTGATCAACAAACTCTGAAAACGGGTGAAGTGAAAGATTATACCTTCGAATACACCATCCGTGATGACGACGGCCTGACTGATAAAGCAGAAGTTACCGTTAGTGTGATGGGTGAGCCTATGTCGCTCAGTGATGCGCACGCAGCATTGGATGAATCTCAAGTTGGCACGGATACTGGCGTACATGCTGAAGGCAACTTTATCGCAAACCTCGGGTCTGCAACGGAGGCTGAATATCACTTCAACGCCGATCAAAACCTAGGTGGTTTCACCAGCGATGGTAAAGAGGTTGTGTTTGAAGTGAGTGCAGATCAGAGCACTCTAACTGGTTATACTGGAACAGGTGCCGACCGCATCAAAGTAGTTCAAGCCAACATAGATAGCAAAACGGGTCATTTCACAGTTGATCAACATATGCCCCTTGATCATTCGGAGCAGGGGGCGGACATGCTGGATATCCGCGCTAGGGTCGAGGTGGGTGCCGGAAGTCAGTCTGAGAGTGCCACCTTGCATCTGAATGTGACGGATTCATTACCGTCATCGTCTTCAGCTCACTACGAAATAAATGATGTTGATTCACAAAGTAATAGTGTTGTGATTGCACTTGATGCGTCAGAATCAATGCTCGACTGGGTAACAGATGCAGACGGACAATATGTTACTCGCTGGCAACTTGCTCAAGACTCTATTAAGTCAATGTTTGAGCAATACCAAGATTTGGGTCCAGTAAGTTTTAGAATTGCAACTTACAGCGGACAACCATCTGGCCAGATTTCTGAGTGGCTAGATTCTGCCGAGGCCATTGATGCCTTTATCTCTGGTATACATCCATATGCATCGACGCCATATAACCAGGCCGTTGACCAAATAAATGAAATACTTAGTGATCCAGAAGATGATGCATTGCTTAGTAATACCGATACCCAGCTTTACTTTATCTCAGATGGTCGACCTTCCGATTTTACCTATTGGACAAATCAAACGAACGTGGGAGAAATTCAAACCCGTGAAAACTTGATTAAGTGGTCAACATCAGATGATTTTGAAAGTGAACAGCGTTATCAGGACATAGTGAATGGTCGGGTTCAGCCTACTTCTGAAGAAGAGGGCATCATTCTGCAAAATGCGATGGAAAATGGCATCAGCAGTAGCGGTCAGGATGTTGAAAATATCTGGTCTGTCGGTATCGGTAATGGTGCGTCTCTGGAACATCTGGAGTCGATCGCGACAGATAAAGGCAGTGCTATTGTCGTTGTAGATGATTCTCAAATTGTGGATTTGCTTAGTAAAACGGTCTCAGGCCAGTTGCAAGGCAATCTTTTGGATGACAATGGCGGTGATGCTCAGTGGGTAGATCACATCACTATCGATGGCGAAATATATTACTACAACAAAGTAAACGGTGATGTCACTACCAGCGATGGAGCGAAAATATCGGATCATTCTCTCGCTCAGATTGATACCAACCACGGCAAGCTAACCATTAACTTTGAAAATGGTCACTACGACTATCAAGCGAGTAATGTTGTAGGTCACCAACAAGAGAAGCTTGACGTTACGGTTATTGATGCTGACGGTGATACTACAAATAGCGAAGTTACCATTGATATCCGAGATCGGGCACCAGAATTCATCAGTGTCGGTGATGCAGATCAAACCCACGGCACCGATGCCAACGGTATGCCAACAGAAGATACAGCAAGCTTTGACGTCGCTGAGCAAGAAGTTGGAGTATTAGTCGGCCAGGTGGAAGCGTTTGATCCGGATGGTAGTGACACCATAAAGTATGAATTGAGTGGTGGTGATGCTGATCTATTCCGTGTTGACTCTAAGAGTGGCGAGATTTGGCTGAAAGATGGTGTAAAACTGGATCACTCAACTCAGCAAACGTATCAGTTGGAAGTGTCTGCAAGTGATGGTGTGGATACCGATACAACTCAGGTTATCCTGAATGTCACTGAGAACCATGCCCCAACCTCATCTCCAGTTCAGGGCTTTGCTCAGATGGAAGACTTACCGATCAATAAAGTGACGGTAGTGTTCGACCATTCGAACAGTATGACCCGTACCTTTGACGGTGAGAATACCGTGGGTCGTGATGCAACCGCACCGAAAACTGAATCGAGAGCTTACAAAGCAGCTGCTGCGTTACATTCCATGGTTGAAAACATGACTGCCGATGGAGGAGAATCAAACACCTATATCCGCCTGGTACGTTTCGACGGTGATACATCCACACATAGCTGGCTGACCTTGAGTGACGTTGAGTTGATGACACGCCCACCAGAGATGAATGGCCGTGATCCAAACGACTTAAGTTTCCAAAATGAAGTGTCAGAATATGTGCGTAACTGGTGTGACGTAGAATACGGTACTAATACGGATTACGATAAAGCTTTAGAAGCTGTAATGGAGCCTGGTGAGGCAAGTAATGCCGTTTACCCTTGGCAGGATGGTTGGGACTATTTCGGTCCAGAAAAACCGTCAGAGAGTAAGGACACTATATTCTTTATCTCAGATGGCGAACCTAACCCTAGCGAGGGCGCTGTTACTTCTCCTGATCTAGCCGAGCGCTGGGAGGATTACAAACAGACTCATGACGCCAAAGTATATGGAATTGGTATCGCTCTCTCTGATAATGTAAAAGCAGCAGAGGCTCTAGATGAACTTAGCGACAAAGTGGTGTTTATCGACTCAGGTGAAGACTTGGGGCAGTACCTAAACCAGTTCTCTCCCGATCCAATTGCCGGTGAGTTACTGGCGGGAAGCCAGGACGCTGATGGTGACAGCATGACCGTTTCTTTGGCAGAAGGCGATTTCACTCTGTTGGGCGCAGACCTGCACGGTGTAAGTGTAAATCAGCCGTTAGTTTCTTCGTCCAGTGAAGTAGATGGTCAGCTTCATATCCAGACAGCGTTCGGCACCTTGGAAGTGTCATCCAATGGCAGTTATAGCTTTACTCAAAGCGATGAACTTACTCTACAGGGCGACCAGCAGGCGGATTTACATTTCTTGTTTAAAGTGTCTGATGGTAAAGGTGGCATAAGTGAAAACGTCTTTACACTTACATTAAACGATTCTGGTACCGATATTGTCCAAACTGAGCGCCATGCGTCGGTGGGAGATGAGTTTGCGAATAGCATCACTGGTGGCGAAAGTATTGATATTTTGCTAGGACAAGCAGGTGGAGATACGTTGAGTGGTGGCGCAGGCGATGACATTCTGGTTGGTGGGCTTGGAAACGATATCCTGATGGGAGGTCTAGGCAGTGACATCTTGACAGGTGGAGAGGGTATTGACACCTTTACCTTTACTCAGGAAGCACTGGACATGACGCCATCAAGAGATGTGATTAAAGACTTTAGGCTGGATGAAGACAAGTTGGATTTGAGTGATATTCTTGAGTTTGTCGGTGACGACACAACGGATATGGATAACTTGTTGGAACACGTAAGCGCAGACTACGATAGTGACCAAGATACTCTGAATTTGACGATTACTGGAGAAGGCAGCAACACAATGTCAGTGGCATTAGAGAACTTTGATTTATCAGGGTTGGAGCTAGGGTCGTCATCGACATCTCATGAAATCGTTGATCAGCTGTTCCATCACCAAGTTTTTAGCGTGGATTAATATTACCTGAAGATAACGTTATTTTAGTAAACAGCACCTGATTGAATCATCAGGTGCTGTTTTTCTTTTCTGCCGCTGTTAACTACTGACTTTTTGCTTAACCACTTCAAAAATTAGCAGTAGTAAATGCACTGCTTCTGCACTATAAGTGGTTCTTCGATTACATGTTTTGATAGCTCGGTCCACCGCCACCTTCTGGTGCTTTCCACGTGATGTTTTGCGAAGGATCTTTGATGTCACAGGTTTTGCAATGCACGCAGTTGGCGGCATTTATCTGAAACTTCAACTTACTCTCAACTTCCACCACTTCGTAAACCCCTGCAGGGCAATAGCGCTGGCTCGGCTCGTCATACATACCTAAATTCACATCAATTGGAATGTGAGGGTAAGTCAGAACAAGGTGACAAGGTTGATTCTCTTCGTGCTGTGTTCCCGACAAAAATACCGACGAAGGCTTATCAAAACTGATTTCACCATCTGGTTTTGGGTATGCAATTGGGTGGCACTCTTGTTTAGGTTTTAACTGCTCATGATCGTGCGAATAGTCCTTGATAGACCAAGGTAACGGTTTCTTAACCAGTGGTTGCCACAGGTTGTGTTCAAAAGTCGAAAGAGCACCGCCAAGTATGCTGCCAAACTTATGAATGTTCGCACCAAAGTTACGCGTTTCGGCGAGTTCGTCATACAACCATGATGATTCAAACAACGACTGGTAGTCTGGCTCAGAAGCTCCAGTTTGTCGGGCCGTATGTACCGCTTCTGCTGCAATGATTCCGGATTTCATTGCTGTGTGGCTGCCTTTAATTTTAGCAACGTTCAAAGTCCCCGCATCACAACCAATCAATAAACCGCCAGGGAATTGCTGTCTCGGCAGAGAGGAAAGTCCACCTTTCGCAATGGCTCTTGCGCCGTAAGCGATGCGTTGAGCACCTTTCAAATGTGGTTCAATAGCCGGATGGTGCTTAAAGCGTTGAAATTCGTCAAACGGACTCAAGTAAGGATTGCTGTAATTCAAGTCGACAATAAGCCCGACGGCGATTTGGTTGTTCTCCATGTGATAGAGAAAACCGCCGCCTGTGGTATTTGTTTCACTCAAGGGCCAGCCAGCGGAGTGGATAACACTGCCAGATACATCCTTGCTGTCAGTGGGTAACTCCCATATCTCTTTTAGGCCAAGCGCGTAGTGCTGTGGTTGCTTTCCTGCGTCTAGGTCGAACCTTTGAATAAGTTCTTTACCCAGATGTCCGCGACAACCTTCAGCAAAAAGGGTGTATTTTGCCCTTAGCTCGATACCTGGTTCAAAGTTAGGTTTGGCCTGGCCGTTCTTATCTAGTCCCATATCGCTCGTGTTAATGCCTGTCACGGCGCCAGTCTGATCATAATTGATGCTTGCAGCGGCAAAGCCCGGAAAAACTTCCACCCCAAGATTTTCTGCTTGGTTAGCGAGCCAACGGCAAAGGTTGGCAAGGCTAATTACGTAATTATTCTCGCCATTTATCATTGGACGCGGTGTAAGGAAGTGGGGAACGCGAATATGGTTTTGTTCAGTAGTAAGATAAAGGAAATTATCTCGTTGAACCGAGGCTGCTAGCGGGGCCTCCATTTCTTTCCAGTCGGGGAAAAGCTCATCTAAGGCACTAGTTTCAAAAACAGCGCCAGATAAAATATGTGCGCCCACTTCTGAGCCTTTTTCTACAACGCAAATTGAAAGTGCGTCACCTTCACTGTCTTGGCTGAGTTGAGCTAGCCGACAAGCGGCGCTTAAGCCTGCAGGTCCGGCCCCCACGATCACGACATCAAACTCCATGCATTCTCGTTCCATCTTTATGCTTCCTTTCTATTATCGTCATCTGCGTGACAGGTTTTGGTTTCTATACAGAAAACTATAGCTCAGTTGACGTTAACGTGAAGTGGACTAAGCTCAAGTAATGGATCTGACGTGTTATATGAGGCATGACCATGGAAGACCGACCATTAGCAACACTTGTGCTCGCAGAGCATGACAACCAATCGTTGGCTGTAGGGACGCTGTGTGCAATTAAAGCGGCATTTGAGATTAAGGATGATGATAAATCGCTTCCTGTTTCTGTGTTGCTTATTGGTTATCAGTGCCAATCAGTTTTGGATGAGTTGAATTGCGTTCAGGGTGTTGCAGAAATTATCTGGGTTGATGCGAAGGGATATGAACATGGCTTAGCGGAAAATATCGCACCTTTGATCTCACAAGTAGCCAAAAACTACTCACACATTCTTTCTCCTGCCAGTACATTTGGTAAGAATGTGATGCCTCGTGTGGCGGCGTTGCTTAATGTTGGTCAACTTTCTGACGTGATGACAATCGAGTCTATCGATACGGTGATTCGTCCAATTTATGCTGGAAATGCATTGGCGAGAGTCACGTCGAATGATCTCTATAAAGTGATGACCATAAGAAGTACGGCTTTTGATGCCGCAGAGCTATCTGACACGCCAGTTGTCCCTAAGCTTACTCAAGTCGACACGGTGATTATCAATAAACTTAGTGAGTTTGTTTCGCAACAAACGCCAGAAAGTGAGCGACCAGAATTGCCAGCGGCTAGAGTAGTGGTGTCGGGGGGGCGTGCATTCGGGAGTAAAGAGAAGTTTGTTTTAGTAGAACAATTGGCTGACAAGCTAGGTGGAGCGGTAGGGGCGTCACGAGCGGCGGTCGATGCGGGCTATGTGTCTAATGACCATCAAGTCGGGCAAACCGGCAAAATTGTTGCACCGGAGTTATACATTGCCGTCGGAATTTCTGGCGCGATCCAGCATTTGGCGGGAATGAAAGATTCCAAGGTGATTGTTGCAATTAATAGCGATCCGGATGCTCCTATTTTTGACATTGCAGATTATGGATTGGTCGGCGATTTGTTTGTGGTAATGCCTGAGCTATTAGAGAAGCTGTAGATATAGTCTTGTTCCCTAAAACAAAAGGCTTCCGGACTGGAAGCCTTTATCATTTGATTTTAATAAGTTACTTTTCGCTCGGACGTTGCAGGTGCTCTGCAAGTACTTTCGTAAACCTTGCAGCTTCACCACCAGTACAAGCGCGATGATCAAACGTTACGGATAGCGGCATTGCTTTCACCGAAATTGCTTGACCATTTCTTATCACAACTCGGTCGAGTATTCGGCCCGCGCCGACAATAGCGACTTGTGGCGGTGTGACGACAGGTGTTGCGTAAATACCGGCAATCGCGCCGAAGTTGGAAAGCGTAATCGTCGCGTGCTGCAATTGCTCACGACCGATTTTTCTCTCTCTGATCCCTTCAACGGTTTGATCGAGCCAACGACGAACATCTTGTGGCTCGTATTCATCTGCGTGGCGCAAAACTGGTACGTACAATCCATGACGGCTATCTACTGCAATTCCTACATTGACCGTTGTGTGTACACAGCGTGTCATGGTTTCGGCATCAAACCAAGCGTTTAAAGCAGGCTCTTCTTGACACGCATGAACAATCGCTTGAACAAGGCGGATACTGATATCTTCGTTTGGCAGCCAATCTTCCAACAACGCTTCTTCCGTAATGGTTACGGCGGCAACATGTTCGTGCGACTCGGTCATAGACGATACCATGGTACGTCGAGCGCCTTTCAAAACTTCGGTGCCTGGACGCTGTTTTCCGGCTTCGTCGTAAATATCGGCATCTACGATAAGTCCGTTCGGGCCACTACCTGACACGAGGTTAAGATCCACCCCAAGTTTTTGTGCCAACAAGCGAGCCGAAGGCAGGGCGGTAACGAGGTTACTTTCTGTCGTGTTGTGGTTGCCACCAATCCAGAAATCATCAACGTTTACATGATGCGCTTGGTGAGAAACGCTACCGACGACGGTTGCGGCGTCAGCAGTGGCTTTTTTCTCTGCCGTTACTTCTCTCCCGGCACCTGTTTCATCAATCTCTAGCAGTAATGCACCAATATTGACGATTTCACCTTCCTCACCATGACGGCTGACCACACGGCCCGAATAGGGGGCAGGGACGTCTACCGTCGCTTTTGCTGTCTCTACGGTTAAGATCACTTGATCTAATTTAACCATGTCTCCGACATTAACGTGCCATTTGACAATTTCTGACTCAGCGAGACCTTCACCGAGATCGGGTAAATTAAACGTCTTCATTTCCAATCCTCCACGAGTTCGCGTGCCGCGGTCACAATGTCTTCTTCCTGAACCATGAAATAATCTTCGTTACGGTAATAAGGCATAATGGTGTCCATTCCAGTTACTCGTTTAGGTGGGGCTTTAAGTAAGCACATGGCATGTTCAGCGGTTCGAGCTAATAGCTCAGAGCCCACACCACAAGTTTTACTCGCTTCATGAACAACGAGTAAACGTCCAGTTTTTTCTAGTGAGCTGAAAATCGTCGCGGTATCAATTGGCTTAATACTCGCCAAATCAATCACCTCGACTTCAATCCCCTGACTAGACAAGGTTTGCGCGGCCTGAAGTGACTCTACGACGCATGCGCCCCAAGTAACGAGCGTGATATCTCGCCCCTTACGCAAGGTGAAGCAGGTGTCGAGTGGGAGTGCTTCGCCGTTATCAACGACTTCAGATTTAACGGTGCGATATATGCGCTTCGGTTCGAAGAACATGACGGGATCATTGCTTCTAATTGCAGCGAGAAGTAAGCCGTATGCGCGTTGTGGAGAAGAAGGAATCACCACTTTAAATCCAGCAGTGTGAGCAAATAGCGCTTCCACGCTTTCTGAGTGGTGTTCCGGAGCGTGGATACCGCCGCCAAATGGCGCACGAAAAACCGCGGGACAAGTGAGCCGACCGCGAGTTCTGTTACGCATTCGAGCCGCGTGGCACATTAAGTGCTCCATCGCAGGAAAAACGAAACCTTGAAACTGAAATTCGGCGACAGGTCGTAATCCTTGCGTTGCCATACCGACCGCAACCCCGCCGATTAAGGCTTCAGCGAGTGGCGTATCGATGACTCGTTTAAGACCAAACTCTTGCTTGAGTCCAACAGTGGCACGAAATACACCACCATTATCGCCCACGTCTTCACCTAATACGACAACATTGGGGTCTTGTTGCATTTCGTGGTGCAGGGCAAGGTTTACTGCTTCAACCAACGTTAGCTCAGCCATGTCTGCCTCCCTGCATTCTCATTGCCTTGTTGATGAGTTCATCTCTTTGTGCATGAAGCTCTTGAGGTAGCGATTCATACAAATAATCGAAACCGGTTTCTGGTGCTTGTGGCGGTAAGCTCAGATAGCGTTCAACAGCTAACTCTACTTGCTCTTTACAGTAATCTAGCCATTGCTGTTCTTGTTCGTCGCTCCAAGCGCCTTGATTAAGGAGATACGTTTTAAGACGTGCGATAGGTTCGTATTGCCATGCAGTTTGAACATCATCTTCTTTACGATAACGAGTCGCATCATCGGCCGTAGTGTGGTCACTCAGTCGGTAACTCACCGCTTCGATGAGTGTTGCGCCTTTCCCTTTTCTTGCTCTCTCAAGGGCGGTTCTAGTTGCATCATAAACGGCGACGACATCGTTACCATCGACAGTAATACCCGGTATACCTGCACCTTGCGCTTTTTCTGATAAGAAATCGGCGGCACATTGGAGACTACGCGGCACTGAAATTGCCCACTGGTTATTGTTTACGACGAAAACAAGTGGAATATTCCAAGTACCTGCGCAGTTTATTGACTCAAGAAAGTCCCCTTTGGATGTACCACCATCGCCGCACATGACTAGCGCAGCTTCATGGTTACCTTGAATTTTTAGCGCGGAAGCCACCCCGACAGCATGCGTACATTGCGTCGCTATGGGTACACAGTAGGGAAGGTCTCGGCTAGGAACCGGACTGCCTTCAGGAGCAAAATCACTCCCGCGCTCATCGCCACCCCAGTATTGAAGGTTCTTTTCCATGCCAATGCCACGACACCACATCGCAGGCATATCGCGGTAGTAAGGGACAAACACATCATCGGCTTTAAGTGCTCTGCCGACCGCAATGCCTATGGCTTCCGCGCCTAAGTGTGAGGGATAGGTCCCTAGCTTACCGGTGCGTTGCAAGGCAACTGCTTTGTTGTCGTAAGTGCGAGTTAATACCATATCTCGGTAAAACCCGACCAATGTTTCATTGTCAGCCCAGTTGGGTAGTTGGCCGACTAGGTCCCCACGATGGTCGATAAACCGATGCATGGGTAATGCCTGAACGTTCATCTCAAGCTCCTTTTGACGCTGCGGGTCTTTTGGACTGCAGCTGTTCATACAAAACCAGAGTTTGTATGGGTACTCAAACTCTGATATCAGCGCAAAGGCCATACCTAAGGTTGCGTGTGCTTTCGATAGCGGTAGGCATCTGTTCGTCCCTTAAACTATTTGTCGATAACATCGCTGCGACTATTTCACCGCAAGATACAGAGAAAGGCTTTTCTGTATCTAACCCTCTAACTAAATCGTGGTATAGCCAGATACAATAAGTGTAAACAAATTGTTAAATTATGCTTCATTTTGACTTTCGCTCAGTAGTAAAGTTTTGCTTACACCCTGATTTTGCAGAGTAATATGCTGCTATTTTGTTGGTGGTATTTTTAAACTCGAATTTAATTACTGGTTAATGAAACATATTTGCAACAAAATTTGGCTGTAAAATTTGACAAAGTGAGTCATTATTAATGAATCAACTCAAACAGTTGCTATATGATGAATTGCAAATTTTTGTTGTGCTCGAAGCCTCGACCTTATGAGAATGCATAACTTCTTCCCAACTGAGTGGAATCAAGGTAGGGTGACGGCATTACAAATGTATACCCTCGGCAGTCCTTGAGCTTATCCAAAGTAGGTGGTGCTCAAGCGGAAGTGATTATGGAGAAGTTATGTACCACGCTCATGTTTATTTTCCCCTAAGAGAACAAGATAAAGCGCAAGCCTTGAACGAGATCATCCGTCAAGAGCGTCAAGATGTGCTGCGTGTGTTTCCATTAGTTGGAAGGTTAGTTGGCCCACACAAGATGCCGATGTTTGAAATTCACCTAGAATCATTGAGTGAAGAGTTCTTGGCGTGGCTTGATACGATTCGAGGCGATTTTTCTGTGCTTATTCACCCAGTAAGCGAAGAAGAGTTGCTCGATCACACAGAACGCGCGATTTGGTTGGGCAGAGAGATTGGTGTATTTGAAGAAAAGTTAGAGAAATAGTTGCTCTTCTCGCCCATGCATGACCGCTTTGAATCCTTCTCTTCTCATTGCGGTCGCAGCTTCTGCTTAACGCCTCATCTTCATTGATGGGTGCGGAATCCCTCTCTTACGCTTTGCTGTAGTTATTTTTGTGCTAAACCTAAAAGTAGGCTTTCGAACTTCACGCACAAAGCGTGAAAATGTTGCTGTTTAGCATGCCATTAAATGAATTTTGGTGGTAATAAAATAATAAGTCTTTGATAAATCAAATAGGTATAGCAGGGAAGTGCAGTTTACGACCCCAACGCCATTGGCAGTGGCGCCGATAATTTATGAGGGGGAAGGGTATGTTTTCAATACTCTTGGTTATACTTGCACTCTATATATTTTGGCTGTTGTTTCGCAACGGGCCTGCGTTTGCCGGGCGTACCGCTCAAAAAAAACGTGACTGGGTTGGGCCTACCGCCAACAAAGAAGAGTGGCGAGGATTTTGTACGGATGTATTTCAGCCGTTCAGTTCTCAAACGACTTTCTACGCCATTGCTTATTTTGCCAATTACGTAGCAGCAGCGAACGCAATATCTTGGTCAACGATATACGAAGGCGATTATCCGGTCATCATAAGCCGATTTGGTAGCTACTTCATTTTAAGCACGCATGATGCACTGGTCGTAGCTGGGTTTATTGCGCTTGCTTTCTTTATCATTAATTGGCAACTTGCCATGCGCTGCTCTGGTATTCTTAGCCAGTATCTAGTGCGGATTCTTATTATTAATCAAAAGCGCTTTGTCGCGATTAGCTTGGTGTTTTGCAGCTACTTTTCGTACCTACTGACGCTTGGTATATTCTGGCTGTTCCATGATGGGTATTCAATCTGGCATGGATTAATGCTTAGCCCAGTGTTCCTGTTGTTAGCTTTATTGGTAGCGGCTGTTGTGCCATCTGCAAAAAGAGAAAATAGTGTACCTAAGTAATCCCGAGATGGTTTGTTCAGCGGGAATAGTTTGGCTTGTAGACTAGGTAGTGAGGTAAAGGACTAGCGAGTCTAAATCACGAAGTGGCAACAAAGTATACGAGCCGAGATCTTTACTTCATCAGATATTTGGATGGCTTTGGGGCGTTTACTTAAGCAAGGTAGGCTGCACTTTTAACTCGATCAGATTATCACGTTCTGGTTTAGCCTTATCGAATGACAAAATAAAGCTGCAATTCGATAACCCTAGACAAGATGATATGTCTTCGTAAAAGGGTGAAGTGTTCGTACTGGGAACTTAGAATTAAAAAACGCGGCCAAAGAATAGCCGCGTTTATTAGAATAAGAGATTTAACTTTCTGTCACAGGTTCAGAGGCTTGTTCAGCGCTTGAATCCACAGCTTTTACAAGTAGTAGACCAACACCTCCGACGATGGCACCACATAGAATAAACACTAAGCGCCCCCATACTGGGTTAGGTAGCAGAGCCATAAACATGACACCTATACCTGCGACCGCGATAAGTTTACCCAGCATTTGACGTTGCTTGTTATCGAGTTTTCTCTGTGCCACTGATTCCGCTACAAGAGGCGTTGATAGGTTTTCAAAGAACTTATCGACATCTGCTTGACGTTTGTCAGTTAGAGGCTTGTAGAATAGAGTCGACAACATGAAGAAGCCACCAGTTAGCGTCATGTGTCCGATTAGACCTATTGCTACTTTCACATCAGACCATTCTCGGCTAGTCAACTCCTCAAGGCCAAACGCCGATGACACCATATCAGCTGTGATAACAAACCCAACAAGGTAGGAAACGATGCCACCCACGACTAGAGTTCCCCAACCTGCCCAGTCTGGAGTTTTCTTGATAAAGAAGCCTAAAAACGCTGGAATTGTCATTGGGAATCCGATGAGCGCACCAACGTACATCATAGTGTCGAATAGACTCAGACCTTTTAGAGAGTTTATAAACTGCGCGATTAGAATAATTGCAACGCCAAATACCGCCGATGTTGCTTTAGAAACTGCGACTAGCTCTTTCTCTGATGCTTGGCCTTTACGAACGATCGGTTCATAAAAGTTCTTTACGAAAATACCTGAGTTGCGGTTAAGACCAGAGTCCATAGAGGACATCGTAGCAGCAAACATTGCAGCGACCAGAAGTCCAACCATACCTGCTGGCATGTATTCTTGAACGAAGTATAGGTACGCGAAGTCGCCTGCTTTGTTACCAGCATCTGGATAAGCTGCCGCTAAATCAACACCTTGGCCTGCAATATACCAAGAAGGCATGAACCAAATGAAAACTCCACCCAGCATCAATACACATGCTAGCAAAGCTGCTTTTTTTGCATTTTTAGAGTCTTTTGCAGCTAGGTAACGGTAAGAGTTCAACATATTGTTTGTAATAGAGAACTGCTTAACGAAGATAAAGAACGCCCAAATACTAAAGATGCTTAAGTAGTTCAGGTTGTTACCTGCAACAAAGCTCCCACTTTCTGCGACTGGGAAGTTAGAGATAATTTCAGTAACGCCACCACCTTGAACAATAGCAACGGCTGCACATGTGATTGTTACCGCCATGATGATGACCATTTGCATGAAATCGGAGGCGATAACCGCCCAAGAGCCGCCAGTTACCGACATCGCAAGTACAACTAAACCGGTAATCCAGATGGTTGCTGTCATATCAAAACCAAAAATACCTGAAGCTATAATAGCAAGGGCGTTAAGCCATACACCTGCAGAGACAACACTGTTTGGCATCGAAGACCAAGTAAATACTTGTTCGTTTGTTGTACCAAAACGCATACGAATGGCTTCTATGACAGTTACGACGCGTAACTGACGAAATTTCGGTGCAAAGTAAGCGAAGTTCATGAAGTAACCAAACGCGTTTGCAAGGAAAATAATAGCGACAGCAAAACCATCATTGTAGGCTTTACCAGCGGCGCCAGTAAATGTCCAAGCAGAGAATTGAGTCATAAACGCCGTTGCTCCAACCATCCACCAAAGCATGTTGCCGCCACCTCGGAAGTAGTCGCTTGTAGTACTAGTAAAAGTTCTGAACATCCAACCTATTGCGATTAAGAATAGAAAATAGATGCCCACAATGAGAGTATTGAGTTCCATCTTTAGACCTTTGAAGTAGTTTATTGTCCTGAGTAATAGTAACGTTCGCCTCTCTTATTTGTAGTACAATAACTCAAAATCGTGACCAGTAAGGCGTAATAAACCCTTTAATTAATCATACAAGTGATCGGTGTCAGATATTGCTTTTCTCTGAAGATGCTAAAGGTGTCGAGTTTAGGTATGGGTTCTATGAATATACTTATAAAGAATCTTAAGTCCTCTAATAAGAATGGACGCGGATTTGCATATCTGGCAGAGGGATATAACATCGATTGATGTAGGATTGTTAAAAAAAAAAGCCCATGCAAGCCTGTACTGCATGGGCCAAACGGTACTAGTACCGCGAGCTGTCGGCTGAAGTTCGCAACAGCGGCTTTACATGATTACTAACCACTTAAGATGACGTTCGAGGGGACATCACCTGAATTCGGTTGTTTATGTAACACTGCTAGATCTTCGACAATCATTGCGCACATGCAATGCTAAGCTCTCTAAAATGTAGTTATGATATGGAGCAACTAATCAGTTTACACTCGCTCTGATGTTGGCAAGTGACAATGGCTATTCGCTGCATTTTGCTAATGTCGCCCCATTAATGATATTGTATTATTAATTAAGGTAAATGCTGATGATACCAAATTGTGACAGAGAACATGTTTAGCAAATAGGCCTGTGATCTGGATGATTACAGGCTAAGCCGATAAAGGGGCCCGACTGTCGCTTTTGTCTGAGGTGCGATACGGGTTTGTTGAACTAATAGTAACTCTGCAGTTGCAATTGCATCTGCAAGTGCATTATGGCCGTTGTAAGTGGGTAACCCGTAACGTTCCCTTGTCGCTGCTAGAGTCACATCTGATTCATCGGAAGCATTGATAGCTCTTTGTAACCTTTTTTCTATTCGCAAGGTGTCTATCCAAATGAGCGGCAACTCTTTTATGTTGAAAACTCGCTGTAAATATTGATTAATAAAGCTAGTTTCGACTATACATCCGTGCGCAACAATAACTTTGTTTTCTGCTGCTTTAAAGAATGTCCGCATTGCTTCATGAATAGAGATTCCATCAGTCAGCATTTGTTGGGTAATATGGTTAACAACTATGGTTTCGGGCTTAATTTTTGAGTCGCTATGTACATAAAGGTGTTGGCTTGTTGCTAAGTCAATATGGCCTTGTCGAATCTCTACCCAGCCCATGGAAAGAATGACTTCTTCCTCACTGTCTAAGCCAGTTGTTTCAAGATCTAGAACGATGAACTCAGTGTCAAAAGCTCGTTGATTTACGTCCAGATTTGGCGAGCGAAGCAGCTTTTTAAGATAAAGAGGGATGTGCTTCTTTTTACAGTGCTTTTGTCTCTGACGATTTTTTCGTGTCAATGGATGAAAGTACTCAAGTAAGCGCTTCATTATCGGCTCCCAAAACGGAGTTTGGCGACTTCTTGTAGATCTGCAATGATGCGGAACGCGTCTTTTAAATGTTGACGTTCAAAACTACCGAACGTATTGGGGTCAATGTGGTTATTTGGCTCATCTCCACTTTTTAGTGCTTCTAATTGATGGGCAAATCGAAACGACAAGATGAATTGATATGCGTTTATTATATTTTTGTACGCGTCATGGCTGAGCAGCCCTTTTTCGTTAGCTGCTTTAAAACGCTCATCAGTTGCAGTGAGGTCGCATTCAACTGCCAGACCATAAATCCTTGCAAGATCAATGATTAGATTAATCGCGTATTTTTTTACGTCGAGCGTTTTCTTGTTCTCTCCCGATTTTTGTAATACTAGGCTATTGAATATTCCTAACGGTGGGTTTGTTTTCACCGCATCGTTAACTAACATCGTAAGGAATTCTCTATTAGCGTTGATGTTAGAGTGAAGCTCATCGCGAAGTATCTGTTCAAAGTCTTTGTTTCCATAAACGGTTCGGATTTCTAAAAAGACACTGATATTGAGGAGGCGCTCGTATTCAGGATTTGCCACCCATTTCTTATAGTACTTTTTCCAAACAGAGAGAGGCTGGCACCATTTAGGGGTCGCTGCCATAAACTTCCCTGGACACAATGGATAGTTACATTTATTCAGGCCATTACTTACTATCATTGCTAAATGTTTGAAGTAGATACGGTCGTTATCTGTTGCCGAATCATCTAATACGATGGCGCTATCTTGATCTGACAGCATATGTACTTCTTGGCGAGCATGAGAGCCTGCCACAATCCAAGAGAAGTCACAGGGAGGTGTTCCCAACTTATCAATGGCTATTTGTATTAACCTACGAGTGTACGCATCCATAATCATGGTCATCACTTTACCAATGATTTCTGGTGAAACCCGTCCTTCGACTAATGCTTCAAAAATAGCTTGGCGCTCAGACGTAAAACTAGACAAAGCTTTGACACTGCCAGCATATTTGATCTTTTCAATTAAAAATATTGCTTGGACTCGATGGTTTTGAACCAAGTGCGTTGTTGTCAAAACGCCAACGACGTTATTGTCTCTGACTAGGGGTAAATTTCTTATGTTGTGCTGCATCATAATGGAGGCTGCGTGCAGAACTAAATCGTCAGGATGAATTGTTTTAGGATCAGGCGACATGACTTCGACGACTGGTGTTGAGATGCTTAATCCTTTGGCGATGACTCGCTTTGTCATATCTCGGTCGGTAATCAGTCCAACTATTTTTTTATCACGATAAACGACAGCGCAGGGAGAGCACTTATCGATCATCTCGTTGGCGACTGACTGAATGGATTGCTCAGCGGTTACAATTGCAACTCGACCACTAGCAACTTCCTCTACACGCCGAATAAACAACCCTTTTTCTTTGTTAGACCACACGACATCTAATGCTGACTTTAGCCGTACCTGAGCTTGTGATGCAAAATGTTCAGCACATTCAGGATGAGAAGTGCACAACTTTTTCAGCGCAGCATTTGGAATTACATAAACTAATGAATTTTCGATTGCAATTGCTTTGTATTCTTTCCCGCTTTCGACTTCGTTACCAAGAAAAGTGAAGCCAAACAAATCTTCCGGACCAAGTTTAGCTCTCAATATGCCATCAGATTTACGCTGTTCGATAGAGCCAGTTCTAATAATATAAAGTGACTTTTCGTTCTTAGAAGAACATTGATCAACAACATCCCCCTTGCTTAAATAAGTGATCTTAACAGATGAAGCAAGCTCGCGAAGTGCACCTTTAGGTACCTTGTCAAACGGATCAATCTGGCTGATAAACTGTATGATATTTGGCAGTAGCGAGTCGGTCATAACACAACATTCTCAAAATACATTTGTATTACTATATATCAAAATATTGATGGTGTGCCATAAAGAATTGGAGGAAACGAAATTAAAAAAGCACGCGAGATGCGTGCTTTTGCCTAGTTATTAGATCGCCCAAGCCCTAAGCTTAACTGGCTTCGGGTAAGCGATGTTTTGACTCCAACAAGTGGTTAGCCGAAGCTTGACGTGCTTTTTCAGCATTGCCTGCCATTATTGCTTCATAAATCTCACGATGTTCTTCGATGCACGTATTGCCTTCCTCAGATGAGTGAGCAATAAAGTTAATGAACATTGTAGTCAGAACATGCCCAAACGGTAAGAAAAAGTCGTTTCCGGTTGAGTTAAAAATAATGCTATGGAAACGAATATCTACATCCATCCAGCGCGCTTTGTCCAGTTCGTCTGCTTTAGCGACTTCCAACATATCTTGGAATGCTTCTGATAGCTGAATTCGCTGTTCCGCAGTGGCATTTTTCGCTGCGAGTGCACAAGCTTCAGGCTCTATCGCGCGTCGTAACCCCAAAAATTGATGACAGAACTGATCTATCTCTGTTAGACCGTCCATCCATTCAATTAATTGTGGGTCTAAAAAGTTCCAGTACGCTCGGTTGATGACTCGAGTACCAACTTTTGGACGTGACTCGAGTAAACCTTTTGATGTTAAAAGTTTTACGGCTTCACGCAAAGCTGTGCGACTGATACCAAACTGTTCACACAGGGACATTTCTCCTGGAAGAATGGACCCTTGAGGGATCTTGCCTGACAAAATGCTACGAGCAATTTCGCGAGCTACTTGTACATGTAAGCTGCGCTTGGAACCGGAGATAGAATGAAATTCACCAGACATAAAATCACTTATCGTTAAAATTGTATTATTTAAGCTTGGACTATATCATCCAAAGTGTAGCTCACCAAGAAGATGTTTACGTAATAACAGCTGTCTTCACAAATCCATTTTGAATCTCCGACTGCTTTATGAAGCCTTCATGATTATGATACTTAGCGTATAACAGATGAGGCCACCGATTCTTACATCATTCCTTATTTATTTGTTAGCTCAATATGTTAGTTAACTCTAGTCGCGCCTACTTATTGTACTCACTGATTTTCAATACACAGCACACAATTTGAATAGAAGATCAGGTTTCTTGTTAAATAAAGTGATATTGTATTATTATATACTAAAGATCGGTGTGCATGATGTTACTACTCGACCATTCAATATTGAGTTTGGCCAATATACCTCGCGAGTAAAAATCATATTCATAAGATCGTTAGATTTTAGACGCTAAATAACAGTGCTTTACATTTACACAGAAAGTCTCCGCCTTCAAAGCGTGTTTCATTTGGCCTTTTCTAATTATTAGCTAAACAAGTCGTTTAGGCTGCTGGCAATGAGGAATATAGATGGCAGAGTTTTCACTTCTCGGGAATTCAAATCACAAGATACATGTACAAGTAGCAAGACAGATTTCTCGCAAAATATTGTCAGGAGAATTAAGTCAAAATGAGAAGCTCCCGAGTGAAATAGAACTGTGTAAGTTGTTTGGTGTTAGTCGGACAGCACTACGAGAGTCGACGAAGTTGCTGTCTGCTAAAGGCTTAATTATCTCTAAACCAAAAGTTGGAACTACGGTACTACCAAGAAACTATTGGCATTTTCTTGACCCTCAACTCTTAGAGTGGATCCAAGATTTAGAAGATACTAAGCCGTTTTTATCTCAGTTTTTAGGATTGCGTAAAGCCATAGAACCAGAGGCGTGTGCGCTGGCAGCCCAAAATGCCAATGCTGAGCAAAGAAAGCTGTTGTCAATTGTATTTCAAAGAATGACGATGGCAGCACGATGTCACGATTATGATGAGTGGATTGCTAACGATCATTTGTTTCATCAAACGATATTCCTTTGTACCGATAATCAATTCTACGTTCCCTTCAGCAATATACTCTCGACCATATTTAAGGTGTTTATTGACAAGTCAGTTGAAGGAGGGAGGTTCTGCCTTAATGAGCACCGTGCAATTTATGATGCAATTATGGTCGGAAACTCATTTCAAGCTCGTTTAGCCTCTCAAACGCTGTTAAATGATGAGAATCAGAGGCTTTCCGACGCCGTGAATAGTTAAGAGCTTGCGTACATTTTTATTGACTAAAAAGAGTTTTCTGTCGTTTCTTTTTGTCATGAACTTTGCCTAATGACAGAGCTCTTTAGTTTAAACGTTTAACCTCATTACAAAGGTTTACTAATGTTTTCCCAACCATATATAAAGAAAAACTTATCTCTTGCTTGGCCGCTTGCTCTTAATGCTTTGTTGATGCAATCAATGCTTATGATTGATACGCTGCTTGTTACGCCATTAGGTGAAGTTTCACTTGCTGCTATGGGGATTGCTACAACAATAGTTTCTTTTGTTTTAGGTATCCAAATGGCTCTAGCAAATGGGTCTCAATTGGTACTTAGCCGTGCCGTAGGCTCTGGTCATTATCTATCGTTAAATAAAGGTTTCTGGGCAGCTTTAGTTATCAACGTTCTAGTCGCATCCTTATTCTGGCTGTTGATTACTGTCTTTGATGAAGCGTTAATCAGTAAGTTGACGGATAACGTTGATCTCTATGCGGAGACAAAATGCTACCTTGCAATTGCTAAGTTCATCCTCATATTCAATGCCATTACTCAGGTTATGATTGCGGTGTTCAATGCGCTTGGACGGACCAAAGTTCCATTTAAAGGCTATTTGATTGAATTGCCAGTCAACGTGGCGATGTCTTATGTTCTGATTCACGGCCTGACTAATTTTGAAGGTATTGGCGTTCAAGGCGCCGCGGCGGGTAGTTTGGTTGCTATTAGTATTCGGCTGTTATATTTAACCATGTGCATTAAGCTTGATGATTCTATCATCTTGTCTATTAAGAAGCTTGATGCGTCATTGAAAAGCAATATACATAAGCATTTTAAAGAGATTTTCCCCGTCGCGGCGAACGTCACAATGTTACAAACTGGCGCAACGATATACATGTTGCTGTACTCGCAACTGACCTTAAATGCTTATGTCGCTATGACTATCGTGATGCCTTGGATCAAAGCGGGTACTCAGTTCATTACTGCTTGGGCGCATTCATCGGCAATCACGATTAGCCAAGCAATTGGATCAAGAAAAATGGATGAGCTGCGTAACAATGTCGATATTAGTATTGATATGGCCGTGATGATCTCGTTCGTTTCAGCATTTTTCTTTTTTGCACTTAGTTTCGTGCTTCCTGATTTGTATCCCGACTTAGACCCGAGTACTTACAAAGCGTTATCCGCGATTGCTCCACTTTACATACTGCTACCGATAGTACGTGGCTATAACACCGTTCATGGTCATATTTTGAGAGCGTTAGGTAAAACAACGGAGGTGTTTAAGATTAACTTTACCGGTCAGTGGGTAATCTCAATACCGTTATGTGCTTTGATGATTTTATACTTGGATCTTTCAGTATTTTGGGTGTTTGCAATCATGCCGTTTGAAGAAGTTGTTAAGGTATGGCCATTTAGGCATTTAGCACGTAAATCTCTGAAAGATTTCGATATTAATAAGGCAGACAAGCTAATGTACGATTGATCCTATGACTTTTGGATTAGGTCGAAAAGATTCGTAGATGCTATGGACTAAAGAGGAGTATGTCTAGCTTATCATTTTGGGGTTTATCGAGTTTATAAATTGTGATCAATAGAGCACATCATAACTTCTTTCCTCGAATCATTCCTTTGCAAACCTTATTATATGTATGACAATATTACATATAATAAGGTTTGAACATGAAACTCAATCTACTCGTAGCCGCAATGGCTGTTACCTTACCAACTCTTGCTATCGCTTCTGATTTAAATAATGGCGTTGATTATCCAGTCCCTGCCGATAAATTTGATATGCGAAACTGGAAGATCACTATTCCTTCCGATATCAATGAAGACGGAAAAGTGGACGAAATCGAGGGTGTGGCGATGCTGAGTTATTCACACAAAGACTTCTTCTTCTTGAACGAAGAAGGCAACTTGGTATTTGAAGTGCAGAATAAAGCGGTAACGACAAAAAACTCGAAGAATGCACGCTCTGAACTACGTGAAATGCCTCGTGGCGCTGACTTTTCTATTCAAACCGATGATTTAGCAAACCATTGGGCTTTATCGAGCCACCCTCAGGCTGCTAAACACAGTCGCGTAGGTGGAACGTTGGAAGCGACCTTGAAAGTGAACCATGTTTCTGAACACGCCAAATTTCCAGAAAAAGGGCCTGCTCATTCTGTTGTTGTCGGTCAAATCCACGCGAAAAAAATTGATGCAAGAATAAAAGAGGGTAAAGGTTATGGACATGGAAATGAACCCATTAAAATCTTCTATAAAAAATTCCCAGAACACAAAATGGGCTCTGTATTTTGGAACTACGAGCGTAACCTAGCGAAGGAAGATCCAAATCGTATTGATATTGCATATCCAGTATGGGGAAATACTTGGGATAACCTTGAAGAACCAGGCCAAGCAGGTATCGCTCTTGGTGAAGAGTTCAGCTACAAGATAGAAGTTCAAGGAACTATGATGAACTTGACGTTTGAAACAGAACGCCACGAGACAGTGACTTATTCCATAGATCTCAGTAAGGGGATTGATAGTAAGGACTTTGAGCATGGCTACGCAGAAGACATGTTCTATTTTAAAGCAGGAGCTTATGGTCAATGTAGCGTCAGTGAGTCTCACCCTGTGTGGGGTACAGGATGTGCGGGCACCGGTGATTTTTCAGTCGACAAGAAAAACGGTGACTATAACAGCGTGACATTTTCTAAGCTCAAGCTAAATCAAAATTGAAACTAATAGAAAGCTAAGAGCTACTCGATTTCTACTTAAGCCTCATCGATTTGATGAGGCTTTTGTTTTCAGTGGAATTCTTTAAAAGGTAAGAAACAAGATAGAGCAAGCAATCACTGGGACTGGCTTGAATTTAGAGTATTGTGTTGAATTTTGTTCTTCTGAAGAGGTAAAAAAATAAAGCCAGGCTCGAAAGCCTGGCCTAGTATCAAGTGCTACAAAATAACACTAGAGTTGCTTTGAATCGATGTTATCGAAATATGCTTTTGTTGAAGCACCACTTGTGTCCCCTACGTAAATAGTTAGCTGTGATGGTGTATTCGTTGCGTCTAAGCCTGTTTCGGACTGGCTTGGCGCATCAACCGTTTTTCCATTAATAGAAACGTTAATCTCATCACCATCCCAAGCTAGGGACATTGAGTTCCAAGCGTCAGTCGTAATAGTGCCTATTTCTACGTCATCTGATCCTGCTTCGGCTTCAACTTTACCACTGCCCGAAATTCTCAATTCGTAGTAACGATCTGAGTTGTTTTTACCTGAGCCAACATTAATGTATGTAGTTTTTTCGTTGTCTGACGGAATGTAAACATCGAATGACACGCTACCGTTTGATGTTGCTCCGTTTGAAAACTCGCGCGTAACGTATGGTTTGTTGGTCGTATCTGTGTCGGATATTAGCAGAGAGTTAGCGCCGCTCTTTGATACGTCATCACTTACTACAGCCACGGACGTCAAGGTGGAGGAGTCATCAGCAACCGTATTGTATTCTTTCCAACTAGAGTTTGCTGAACTGATATTTGTTCCTACTGGGTATGAGTCAAAGTTTTCACTCACGTCTTCTGACGGTTTATCAGGATTAGAACTTCCGTCTGAAATGACAACCGCTTCGCTTGATGCACTGTTGTAAATTGTCGCGAGGTCTAAGCCTGGAATGTAGTTGTCAAAATCCTCTTCTAGAACCAACACTTCAGAGCCCGAATCACTAGAGTAAATCTTCAAGTTGTCTGCATTTAATTCAAAGTTTGTAGTGTTGCCATTATCACCTAGTCTCAGTGATACATAGGTTACAGCGGTGCCATCAGCGACAGGTAACATTTCACCTATTTGTTTACCGTTAACCGAAAAAGAGAAGAAGTTTTCTATCCAACTGACTTCTATCGCGAGGTTTTCACCTAACTCAAACGTGTCGCCTGTTTCCGTCAAGTTTCCACTTGCATCGCGGTATTTGATTTTGCCGTTTTCAAATGCCACTTCGCCATGCAAGTTGGAATTCGAGGTTTTTGCTGCATAAAATGAGATGTAAGCATTGTCACCAGAACCGTCGGCTTCCTGTTCTGTTTCTTCATGATGCTGGTAAGTTAGATCTACAGTTAGTCGGCCTGTTGAAATTTCTGAAACACTCGTTGAATCAGACAGCTTGATTCGTAACTCACCGGTGTCTTCTTCTGTTCCACCTTTATTGGTATCCAAAATTTGTACGACGTTGTTATCGCCAGCGTCATTATTTGCCGCTGCAACTGCATCTTTCACCGCATCGTTTTCTGATTCATCGTTACCGGTGAAGTTTCCGTCATTTGTTCCTGAGATGGTTAACATGCCGTTTGAAACTTCATAAGTCCCTGTTAACTCGGTAGGGTTACCTAGATCGCTCTCGTCATAAAGGTTGAATGTAAGCGTCTCTGTATCTTTATCTTCGGTATAAGTTGAAGTGTAGATTGTGTAAGTACCGAAGTTATCATCATCGTTATAATACTTTTGCGTACCATCTTCAAAGACATAAACGTTTGGCAGGTCGTGCTCATCATCGGATTTCGCCACAGTGGCTGGTGTTGAAATATCCCACATACCTTGGCTCAACTCAGACTCAGTTTCTGTTGGTGGGGGAGCCGATGGTGCATCCCTTAAATCAGTGTTACATCCGGTTAACAAACCTGTGGAAATAGCAATTGCTGCTGCAATTTTTGTTACTTGCATGGTAGGTACTCACTTCTATGTGTTTTTATTTATGTAATATTGTTAGACAAATAATTTCTGTCATCTAGATGGTTTTATCAATAGAATGATCCGACTCACACTAGATACAATGATTGCTCACTGAAGTGATGAATAAGTCACACAAAATAGTTGAATATCAACATCAATAAGAGCTGAACCTTTATGAAGTTGACAGCTTTCTTTATAGAGGAACAGCAAAAACTAAAGGTGATTTAGCAAGGGAATTTTGATTTCATGTCAAGATTTTTGACTTTAAGTCATTGAATTTATTGTTGTTTATTTTTTTTAATCTTCTTCTTTATCATATGAAACGAGTTAAAACATTTCTCTGTAAGTGATGTCTACAAAGGTCGTTTTAGAATCAGACATAGCTAACACTTTTGAATATATAATAATACAAATTGTCAGTTGAGGGGCACTTACATGATTAATATCACAGAACTCTCATGATGAATTAACTAGTATTTGTCATACATTAATTCAATAGTGTTGAATCAAATCCAGGGATTTAAGTGGTATCCCAAAAAATATATACAGAGAGATATAATCATGAAAGCAGTTACAACAATGTCCCTATTCGTTGCTTCCACATTAATGGCGGGAGCGGTTTCCGCAGCAACTTTAGACTATCGCGCAGAATATAAGCATGAGAGTGAAACTTATGCCCAACGTATCAAAATTAGTGGTAGTTCTAAAATTAACGATCAGACCAAACTGAACTTTGGTGTTGAACAAAAATTCCATAGTTACGACAACTCGCATTTTTGGGATCAACTCGTTGCTGGTGATTCTGAGTTTGATTGGGGAGTTCGCTACCAAATAAATAAACAATGGTTTATCCAACCAGGGATGCCTATTACTTTTGGTGATGATGACGAAAAAACCACTTATAAACCACAAGTTCGTGTTGGTTACAAATCCTCTTTTGGCTTAAGTACCGCTTTACGTTACCGACACGAATTTCAAGTTTATTCAGATGGCGCAGGTAACAAAACACTAACGGATGGTACTTCGGTAAGCGTTGCTGGGAAAACAGTTGAACAAGGTAAGTGGACACTGACAGGCTCTTACGATATGCGTCAGTTTGATAACGAGTACCTTGATAACGTCAAGCTGAGCTATGAGATCAACTACAACAAAAACTATGACGAAGTGCGTTTATCTGATTGGAAAGATTCTGAGTGGGATGCTGGCTTAATTGTTGGTTACCAAATGGGAGATTTCCGTCCTTACTTTGAATTGTGGAATGTCAAAGGTAAGGACGGTTCAACCACGGATGACCGCCAATTGAGAACACGCCTTGGCCTTAAATACAGCTTTTAACCCGAGTGTTATTGCTTAATTGTTGTTACAGCAAAAGAGCTGTTAATTCATTTTTATATTGTAGGTGTTAGATTACATGAAGCATATTTTCTTCAAAAGCTTGTTAGCTTCTTCTATTTTACTTGCTGTGGGCTGTAATAGTACGGCGACCATGGTAGATCCATTTCCAAACAACCAAGAAACTGGTGCTGATATTCTGACTCCCGTTACGATAACGGCGAGTAGTCATGATGGTAATGTTCCAGAGCAGTTGTTTGACCAAGATATTATGACACGCTGGTCAGCAAATGGTGATGGTGAGTGGGCGATGTTGGATTACGGCTCGGTTTATGAGTTCGACGCAATTCAAGCCTCGTTCAGCAAAGGTAACGAACGCGTCAGCAAATTTGATGTTCAGTTTAGTACTGATGGTGAAAACTGGGTGACGGTTATTGAGGGTGCGCAAAGCTCTGGTCGCGCACTTGGCTTAGAGCGCTTCCAGTTTGAGCCTGCAGTAAAAGCACGCTATGTTCGTTACGTTGGCCACGGTAATAGCAAAAACCAATGGAACTCAGTTACTGAGTTAGCGGCAGTTAATTGCGGAATTAATGCCTGTCCGGCAAGTCACATCATTACTGATGACGTCGTTAACGCTGAAGCGGCTATGATTGCGCAAATGAAAGCGGAGCAAAAGGCACAAAAGGATTTACTCAAAAAGAATCGTAAAGGCGACTTTGGAGCACCAATCGTCCGTCCTTGTGAAACGACTGTGACGTGTGATCTTTCTAAAGCAATGCCTTACCCTACGTTACCGAAAGAGCCACTCGCTACAAATGCACCGGGTGAAAACTTTGACTTAACACGTTGGAAACTGACGACACCTTTCGACCATGACAAAGATGGTCGTGCTGATGATATTGATGAGTGGGACTTGGCTAACGGCTTCCAACACTCTGATATATTCTACACAGCAGATGATGGCGGAATGGTATTCAAGAGCTATGTGAAAGGCGCTCGAACTTCTGAAAACACTAAATACGCGCGAACTGAGTTACGTACCATGCTTCGTGCTGGTGATAAGTCTTACAGCACAAAAGGTGTAAATCCTAATAACTGGGTATTCAGTTCTGCACCAGTTGAAGATCAAAAAGAAGCGGGTGGTGTAGACGGTACGCTTGAAGCTACTCTGAAGATTGACCACGCAACCACAACTGGTCAGTCGCATGAAGTTGGCCGCTTTATTATCGGCCAGATTCATGACAAAGATGATGAGCCAATTCGTCTTTATTATCGTAAGCTACCAGACCAACCAACAGGTACAGTTTACTTTGCTCACGAAAAAACCAAAACTGGAACAGAGGATTACTACAGCTTAGTGGGTGATATGACTGGTGAAATCGGTGACGATGGCATCGCGCTAGGTGAAAAATTCAGCTACATCATTGATGTGAAAGGCAACACAATGACAGTTACGGTAAAACGTGATGGTAAAGATGATGTTGTTCAAGTCGTAGATATGAGTGACAGTGGCTATGACGAAGGTGGCAGATATATGTACTTTAAAGCCGGTGTCTATAACCAGAATATGTACGGTAATCCAGATGATTACGCACAAGCTACTTTCTATAAATTAAAACAATCTTTTGGTAAGTACCAAGGCTAGTTCTATCACTTTTAGTTGATTGAAGTCCTTTGCCCTCAGCTTTGTAGCTGAGGGCTTTTTTTCTATAGAAGAATAAAACAGCTCAAATATTATTTTAATTGACATAGATAAATTAATTTAAAAATTTATCACCATAGATAGGTAATAATTATTGATTGCTTTTATCTTCTGACAATGTTTATTTTTAAGTGCGAATGTATATTAGAGTAGTTTAATTGGTTAAATTTAAAATAACTCAGCGTTAGGGTAGATAAATATCTCATGAAACTATAGAAGCTGTTTTTAAGCTGCCTAAGTGGAGGTTGACTTGTATATTTATCGTAGAAGGAAACACTATGCGTGAAGCGAGTTGAATTGTGGTGTTCTAAAAGAAGAGGCCACGAGAAAATAAATTTCCCGTGGCGGCAGTATGAGCTTTGTTCGTTGCTTTAGAGCAAGGTAGCAAGCCTATTGCTAAGAGATTGAAATGACTATTGATGAAGAGTGCTCAAAGCACTAAAGCTCACATCAAAGATTTCTCCTCGATATGCATTATCAGGTTTAAACTGAGGGTAAATTCCGGCTTTGAAGTAAAACGCAATATCAGGCGACGCCCATCTTTCAGTAAGAGTATAGGACTTGTTGTTAGCGGTGTCTGAGTATGCTTCTCCCCACTTCAGTGTGTGCGAGACCATATTACTGCCATCTGCATCGTAGGTGGCTAAAAACAGTCCTTCCTTATCGGCACGGATCGTATATTGCCAGTCTTCGTTTACCGCGTAGGTACCAAGCTTAACGCTGAATGCGTTGCAATCAGTACAGTCTTTGTTGTTATCAAGTTTGTAGTTATCGTTCAGAATAACTCGGACTGGCTTATTGTCACCTTCCCAAAGTAGCTTCACGAGTGCTTGGCTGATTTTCCAACCATGTATCTGGCCTACCACGACTTTTGGTAATTGACCGTCGATTTTAGGGTATTCGTTGATTCTTAGTGTGGCGTTTAGCGTATGCGAAGTTGCACCGGTACGACTATCTTCAATATACCAACTTGTCTCTTCATCGCTGGTGCTGCAATCCGGGGAGTTAGTACTGATGTAGAGCTCTCGCAATTCTGAACGGATGTAACTGGAGTTGGCCGTTGACGTGCCGTAACCCATATCGGCACGGAAATGCATGCTACCGTCAATAACATTGAAGTATGATAAATCAATCTCGCGTTGGTAAACGCTCTCTTCGTTAGACAGAGGATCTTTACTTGAATTACAACGCTCAGGCTCTAATTCAGCCGCGCTGTCACCGCCAAAACCATACCAATCATTTTTGCTTGCAGGAATGGTTAATTTCCAATCGTCAATATTCCAGGCTATTGAATCAGTATGGTCAGTTTTGGTTAGTCCTAGCTGCTTAAATTGTACCTTTGCTTCACCGTTTTCAAACTGGTTGTAAACTCCGGCTTTAAAGTAGCTCAGGAGGTGCTGCCAGTAGGATACATCTACATTTACCTTTTGCTCATCGTTCACTTTAATGGTTAATGTGTTTTCTCCGATTTTTACTTCGAATCGCGTGAATGCGTTGAGATCGGCTTTTCCTAAATCATAACGATCATATGATGTTGCATAACAATCTGATGCGCTAGAAGGTAGACTGCAATCTATGGCATTGTTCTTTACTACCGCCCAGTAATGACCAGTGATACTGTTTCGTTCTTGTTCCCAAACGATTCGTAACAAAGGGTGTGGGATAGCACCTATACCAGAAGTATCTGTGCCTTTGTTATGAATTTGCAGGAAAGTGACTTCATCGTGGTTTGCAGGGGAGCTAGCCATTGCAAGGTTAATCTCTGGTAATCGAACATCTGCATACAAAGTTCTAAAGACGCCTTGTTCTGAAATGTTAAAGTTTTCTCGTTCACGAACTTCTGAGCGCATTTTGTAGTTCGACATTTTAAAGACAAGGTAATTGGAATCCTTTTCTGCGTAAAAGTGGTCACTCTTATAATCCGAGAATGCTCCATTTTTGACGTCACTGTTTTTGTTTCCCTCCTCCCCATTGGGATCTGATACTTGTAAATCTGAATTACTCAATATGTTTTGAAATTTTGCTATTGAGTATGGTGCTACATGCTCTTGGTGTGGAATATTTGGTTTATCATCTTGGCTTGTAGGGGAGGTATTTCCTCCACACCCTATTAATCCAAGCCCAGAGAAGCTTATTAGAAGCAATTTAGTTGATTTTATAAACACAGTAGTACGTCTCTTACACTATTTAATATTTGTAATACAATATCATTTTAGTGTTATTGGGGAGTAGTTTAGTCATAAGTTAAATAGTAAAAGTGTTAATTAAATCTCAGAAGAGTTCTATATCTATAAGTGGTGTCTTTGATAAGGCGTAAGGTTAAGTTATGTCTGTTTTTCCTAAGAGTTATTAACGGTTTTACTATGATTAAACGCTAATTGATAAGCTCATGTAGAGTCATGTAAACAATCAAAAAAAGCCGAACATGACGTCCGGCTTTGAATTAGTTCCCGATTTTTACATTAATTTTTAGTGACTAGCTAAAGATTAAATTTGTGCGAATGCGCCTTCCCAAGTGTAAGTCACACCGTCGAACTCAACGCGATGTGCCGCGTTCTGTTTGTCTTCGTCTAGGTTGCAGATAGCGAAGTGGTAAGCGTTGCCTGTTGTGGTTTGCAGGCGAATCACGGTACCCACTTCGTTGTTGCCAACGACGGTTACTGACTCTACTAGGCCACGAGCGCCAACCGATGCTTCGATAGACTCATTGAAGTAACCGTGTGTCTCTAATACAGAAGCAAACACGTGGTTCTGACCAGATTGACGTAGGATCAGTGCTGGTTCGCTCTTCAAGTTGAAGTCTGGATCATTTGCGCCAGTGCGAGTGAAGAACACTTTGCCGCCGTTTGTTGCGCTTGTGATAAGCGAGTAGTAGCTGTTGTCGTGCAACCAACTTACCAGCGAGCTGCCTTCAACTTGGCCTGAACCCACATTCCATAGATGCTGGTAGCCGTTGTCTTCACCCATTGGACGCAGCGTGTTTTCTACGTCGTATTCAAAATCCGTACGGATGATTTGACCAGAGTAATGCACTGGCAGGTCGTATTGGTGCTCTTGATCTGCTTCGATGCGGTAAACATCAATCACAAGTGGTTTTTCGAATTCTGGCAATTCAGCAAGAATAATGCTGCGCTGCATGTCTACGCCGTTGTAATAACCAGAGATGCGACCGCTCATGCCTTGCAGTTTTTCGTCATCAGCTTTGAAGAAGTGCTTAGAACCGAACTTGGTTTCTGCTAGCGCTGTGTCGAAGTTGTTTTGTGTCTTTTGGTCAACCGTTACTGTGTTGTGCGCGACCGTCTGCTTACAGTAAGACTTGTTCTCTGGGATGTAACGACCGCCAAACTTAGGCTCAACGTTTACCCAGCGACCAAAGCCGTAATCGTGCAGCACTTCATGACCGCGGTTAAATACGCTCAGGTGCAGACCATCGTAGTGACCGTGGTCTAGCGCAGAGTGATACTGGTGATCGCTGCCGTGTTGACCAAACCAGATAAGCGCCATTGTATCTGCGGTATTGGGGTCGTCATCTTGCTCGTCACGATGACGAAGAATGCTTACACCGCCTTTTTCGCCTTCTGGACCGTCAGTTACGAATAGGCTACCCCAGTTGAATGGTTTGATGTTATCAGCGGCTGCAACTGCGTCAGACAATGTTTTACCTGAGATATGAACCCAAACGTCTTGCTGGTGGTCTGCCATGCCAAGTAGCGTTTCAGACTGCTCGTAACGGTGGAAACATACTGACGTAGCCATGATTACGCCTTCATCGTTGATCGAAATCGTCTTCGATGAATCGTTCAATGCTGGCAAAGTACCATCTGGAAATGCCGTCTTAAATACTGCGTAAGACGTGGTCTTGATGACCGAGTCGTTGAACTCGTAAATACCAAGCTCAGGCTGGCGACGTTCAATCGCTTCTGCGAACAGGTAGATTGGACGCAGCGAGAAACGGTGGTAGTAAGGACCTTCCATGTAGTAGCCGTCTGGCGAGAACAGTTGGTCCAACTGAGCTAGGAAGCCGCCGCTCACTTTGTCCAGTTTCAAGCCGTAAAGCGCTTTGTCTACTGCATCTTGATCGTTAATTGCGTAACCACAGATACCGACTGCTGCAACTGCCCACAGACCGTGGTTGTGTACGATGTCGAAGTCGTGACCGTAAGTGACTACGAACAGCTCAATCATTTGTTTGAACAGATCGTTTTCAATCAGTGTTTTTTGCTCTTCTTCCAATGTGTGGTAAATGCAGCTGTACGCACAAGAGGCGTATAGCATCCACATGTTCTCATTCAGAGTTTGGTGGAAGATCTTACCCGGAGGGTTAGAGTCACGGCTGGTGTTGCTTTCTAGCGTCGGGTAAACCTTCGCATAAGCCGTTAGCATATCAACGATGTAATCGCGGTATTTCTGTTCTCCAGTGATAAGGAATAGGCGACCCGCTAGATCAATGTGGATGTAGTTTTGCTTGTGGCGGTTGTGCTCGTAACTGCCGCCTTCGCCGTGACCTGGAACTTCAATGCCGACCTCGGCCATGTAAGCGTCAGTTTGTTTGATGTCACGTGCTAATGCATTTCCTAATAGGCTATCCGTGCCAAGTGCTTTGCTTAGTTCTGCCGCTTCTTCAAAGTTCATTAATAGCGGTTGGTAAGACTGGGTTTGGTAGCTCATTATTATTTCTCCTGCCCGAATGCGTTCACTTCTAGAGAGTAGAAGCCATTCCAGCTGTAGGTTTTACCGTTCAATTCTAATTGGTGTGGGGTTTGGTCGTCAGCGCCTAGCACATTGCTGATCATCACAGTAACCAGTGATTTTTCAGTCGTGATTTCTACTATGCTGCCAACGGCGTTGTAACCCACGGCGCGGATATCTTTCACCTGACCACGCGCATTCACCGATTGTTCAAACTCTTCGTTGAAGTAGCCGTGTGTTTCTAGCACAGAAGCAAATAATGTCGATTCGCCCTTGCTGCGCAGAATGAATGCTGGTTCGCTACGTAGGTTAAAGCTCGGGTCATTGGCGCCAGTGCGAGTGAAGATCACTTCATTATCGCCGTTCTGTTTCGCGCTGCTGCTTGTGCCTAACCAAGTGTAGTAGGTGTTGTTTTGTAGCCAGCTAACCAGCGCCGTATCTTGCACTTTGCCGCTTGCTACTTTCCAAAGGTGTTGGTAACCGAAGTCATCGCCAAGCGTGTTCAGTTCACCAAAGCTTTGATAATCGAAGTTAGTACGTACGATTTGACCATCGTATTGATGAGAGTAGTCGTACTGATGCTCGCCTTCACCTTCGATGCGGTAAAGGTCTAGCAGTAGCGGTGCTTCAAGCTCATCTAAGTTAAGCATGAACACACTGCGCTGCATGTCTGTATTCGGGTAATGGTCGTTCGCAAACGCACTCATACCGTTGATTTCTGTGCCTTCTACTTTGAAGAAGTGAGGCAAACCGTGCACTGAATCAGCGCGGTCTACATCGAAACCATTCTGACATTGCTCATCAATCGTTACCGCGTTGTGCGCGATAGTTTGACGTGCGTACGATTTGTTTTCGTCTAGGTAACGACCGCCGAATTTAGGCTCAACGTTTACCCAGCGACAGAAGCCGTATTCACGCAGCACTTCTTGACCACGGTTGAAGAAAGTAATGCCAAGCGTATCGAAGTTACCATGTCCCATACCGTGTTGACCGTAGTTCATCACAAGCTGTGACACATCACCGGTTTTATCCTGCATACGGATAAAACCTTGTGCTCCGTTGTTACCAGTTGGACCTTCGTTAAGTTCCACGCTTGGCCAGAAAGGCATGCCGATTTCACGGTCAGCAATGGCTTTATCGTAAGCTTGAGAAAGCTCTAGACCACATGGGTGCATCCAAACGGCGTTTTGAATCTTCGCCATACCCAGGATGTTGTCATCCATACCGTAGTGCTTGCTGTAAACGCTCACTGCAACTTGAACACCCATGTCGGTAATGCTCATGGTACGAGACGCGTCGTTTAGGGCAGGGAACTCACCGTTCGGGTAAGCCGTTGCTAGCATCGATTTTACTGTGTTGCCAATCACTTTGTCTTTGTAGTTGTAGATATCTACTTCAGGCATGTGACGGTGTACTACTTCTGCAAATACACAAGTTGGACGAATCGCATAACGATGGTAGTACGGACCTTCCATGTAGTAACCAGAAGGGGCGAACAGTTGCGAGATTTGCGCTAGGAAGCCACCGGTATCATCACGGTCTTGACCGTATACCGACATCTCTAGATATTCAGGTTTGCCAATAGCTAGGCCACAAATACCAACAGCCGCAACTGCCCAGATACCGTGGTTGTGAATACGGTCGAAATCGTGCGCGTATTTCACGGTGAACATGTCTAGCATTGGTTCGAAAATGCGCTCAACAACGGCTGTGCGCTCTTCTTCTGTCATCACTGATGCCACGCAAGAGTAAGCAAGGCTAGTAAACATTAACCAACAGTGTTCATTAAGGATCTGGTGGAAAAGACGACCTGTTGGGTTAGTGTTTTTCTGTACGTGGAAATCAAAAGTGAGGTACTTCTCTGCGTAAATAGCGAGAAGATCTTTGACGAACTGCGCGTACTTTTCTTCTTGAGTGATCAAGAACAAACGACCCGCTAAGTTCATGTAGGTATAGTTTTGTTTGTGGCGGTTGTGCTCGTAGCCACCCGCTTCGCCGTGACCTGGTACGTCTAGAGGCAGACGCATAAAGGCTTCAAGTTCCTTGCGATTCGCTTCAATGGATTTGCCCATTAAGCTCGGCTTTCCGACTTCCTTTCTTAGTAGTTCGACTTCTGCTTCAGTCAACAAAATCGGTTGTGTAGTCATTTCTTTACCACCCTCAGATGAAGTGTGTTGTTTTCTTAAACTTTCTATAAAGTAATACAATATTAAGTTTTGGTGTAGTTTTTGTGGCAAAAAGGGAGAGTGAAATCACGCGAATTTAGCTAACTTATTGATTTATATTGTTGTGGTAATCCTTGTTGTGGCTGATGTTTCGGCGTTATCAATCGTTAAGTGGAATGCTTTAACGAGCACCGTTTGATGAATATCACATATTTTTAGATATATTGTATGACAATTAAAATAGATCGGATATGCTCGTTACCAATTCGACAGCAGACCCTTTCGCTTCGCGTTTCACTTTTATCAATACGACGCTTTTTTAAGAGAACCTTTTAATAAAAGCATGGTTAAGAATGAAGTGCCGTAGGGTTCGCTTTAATAGAGACTTTTTAGGAGTATGACGATGAATTCTTTCTTTGTATTAGATGAGAACCCGTGGGAAGAGCTAGGCGGCGGTATCAAACGTAAAATTGTTGCTTACACAGATGACCTAATGGCGGTTCACCTATGTTTCGACAAAGGTGCGATTGGCGCTCCGCATACTCACGAAATCCATGATCAAATCGGCTACGTAGTACGTGGCAGCTTTGAAGCAGAAATCGAAGGCGAGAAGAAAGTACTTAAAGAAGGCGACGCATACTTTGCTCGTAAGCACATGATGCACGGTGCGGTTGCACTAGAGCAAGACAGCATTCTTCTAGACATCTTCAACCCAGCTCGTGAAGACTTCTTAAAATAATCTATAGCGCAACCTCAGTTGCTAAGGTGACAACATGAAATCATTAAACATCGCGGTCATTGGCGAATGTATGGTTGAGCTACAGAAAAAGGAAGGTCAGCTAAAGCAGTCATTCGGTGGTGATACGTTGAATACCGCACTGTATTTATCTCGTTTGACCAAAGCTCACGATATTAAAACCAGCTATGTAACGGCTCTGGGTAACGATCCTTTTAGCCAAGAAATGCTATCAGCATGGCAAGAAGAGGGCATCGATACTAGTCTGGTTCTTTCCGTTAAAGAAAAGCAACCAGGTATCTACTACATCGAAACCGATGAAACTGGCGAACGTTACTTCCACTACTGGCGTAACGAAGCGGCCGCTAAGTTCCTATTCGAGCAAAACGAGTCTCCGCTGTTAGTCGACAAACTTTACTCGTACGATGCGGTTTACTTGAGCGGTATTACATTAGCGATCCTTACTGAAGAAGGTAAGACGCAACTGTTTGGCTTCCTTGAGCGCTTCAAGGCACAAGGTGGGAAGGTTATTTTCGATAACAACTACCGTCCTAAATTGTGGGAAAGCCGCGAGAATGCCATGTCTTGGTACCTTAAGATCCTTAAGCACACAGATATCGCACTGCTCACATTTGAAGATGAGCAAATGCTTTACGGTGACGAGCATCTAGAACAGTGCATCGAGAGAACCTCTGCCCTGGGTGTGGATGAAATCATCATCAAACGTGGTAGCAAAGATTGCTTGGTTGTCGCGAATGGCGAAGCGCAATACGTGGCGCCAAACAAAGTCGACAACGTGATTGATACAACAGCGGCAGGTGATTCTTTCAGTGCAGGCTTCTTGGCGAAGCGTTTGACTGGCGGTAATGCAGCGGAATCGGCTTACTCTGGCCACTGTATGGCTGGCGCGGTAATTCAACATAAAGGTGCCATCATTCCACGTGAAGTGATGCCAGATCTTCCTTTGTAATTCTTTTGCGGAGCGTTGAGTAATCGGCGCTCCGCAGTGATTTATTGAACTCAAGTTAACGACGACGAGTACACTCTTATGACGACATTAAACGAACAACTAGCAAACCTAAAAGTAATTCCTGTTATTGCCATCAACAAAGCAGAAGATGCGATTCCTCTAGGTCGCACTTTGGTTGAAAACGGTATGCCTTGCGCTGAAATCACGTTCCGCACAGAGTGTGCTGCAGAAGCGATTCGTGCTATGCGCGCTGAGTTCCCAGAAATGCTGATCGGTGCAGGTACGATCCTAACTAACGAGCAAGTTGACCAAGCGATCGAAGCTGGTGTGGACTTTATCGTAAGCCCTGGCTTTAACCCTCGCACGGTTCAATACTGCCTAGACAAAGGCGTGGCTATCGTACCAGGCGTAAACAACCCAAGCCTAGTTGAGCAAGCGATGGAAATGGGTCTGCGTACACTTAAGTTCTTCCCTGCTGAGCCATCTGGCGGTGTTGGTATGCTTAAAGCATTAACGGCGGTTTACCCAGTGAAATTCATGCCAACAGGTGGCGTGAGTCTAGGTAACGTAGACGAGTACTTGTCTATCCCTTCAGTACTGGCATGTGGCGGTACTTGGATGGTTCCAACAAAACTTATCGATGAAGGTAAGTGGGATGAACTGGGTACACTGGTTCGCGACGCAGTAGCTCACGTAGCATAAGTGTCGTAACCCCCGATAAAACTAGCGAAAGAATGAAAAGCGAGCCTCAGGGTTCGCTTTTTTGTGTTTGAAAGTTTGAAAGAGGCGAGAGTTAAGAATCGCATTCATATAAATCCTACTTTCTATCCAATTTTTTCGAAACATCTCATTACGTTTCCTTCAAAGAAATGCCGCGCATTTTTGATCTTCAGACAAAGCGCGAAGAAGAAAAATATTACATACTCTAATAAATTTCAATTAGATAATTTGTATTACAATATATTGAGGTGTTCTGAGTGGCAATTATCTCCTAGAAAGCCATTGGTCTAAGAAAGTAAGGGGTTTGACGTGTTTTTTTTCGTTGAATAACTTATGCTTTAGATCACAATTAAAGCTTATTGTAGTACAAATGGCGTTGTGAGGAGAGTAGTCTAGACATTAGAAAATGATCAAACTTGAAAGGCTGAAAAAATGACTATTGATACTCTTGTTGTTCTTGCCTACTTCTTCTTCTTAGTTGCAATTGGTTGGATGTTCCGTAAGTTCACTACCTCAACCAGTGACTACTTCCGAGGGGGCGGTAAGATGTTATGGTGGATGGTAGGTGCTACCGCCTTCATGACGCAATTTTCAGCATGGACGTTTACAGGTGCTGCAGGACGCGCGTTCAACGACGGTTTCGTTGTTGTAATCCTATTCTTAGCCAACGCATTTGGCTACTTCATGAACTACCTCTACTTTGCTCCAAAATTCCGCCAATTACGTGTAGTGACGGCGATTGAAGCGATTCGTCAACGTTTTGGTAAGACTTCAGAGCAGTTCTTCACTTGGGCTGGTATGCCAGACAGCTTGATCTCAGCCGGTATTTGGTTGAATGGTCTTGCGATTTTCGTGGCAGCGGTCTTCAACATTCCTATGGAAGCGACCATCATCGTTACGGGCTTAGTGCTAATGCTAATGGCGGTAACGGGTGGCTCTTGGGCAGTTGTTGCATCTGACTTTATGCAGATGCTGGTTATCATGGCAGTGACGATCACTTGTGCGGTGGCGGCATACTTCCATGGTGGCGGTATTGGAAACATCGTGTCGAACTTTCACGGCGACTTCATGCTGGGTAACAACCTGAACTACTTCAGTATCTTTATCCTTTGGGTTGTGTTCATCTTTGTTAAACAGTTCGGTGTCATGAACAACAGCATCAACGCTTACCGCTACTTATGTGCAAAAGACAGTGAAAACGCACGTAAAGCTGCAGGTCTTGCATGTGTGCTGATGATTGTTGGTCCTATCATCTGGTTCCTACCACCTTGGTACGTTGCGGCATTTATGCCTGATTTCGCAGAGCAATACGGCTCAGTAGGTGGTGATGCAGCTTACCTAGCATTCGTACAAAACGTAATGCCAGCAGGTATGGTGGGTCTTCTTATGTCAGCAATGTTTGCGGCGACCATGTCTTCAATGGACTCTGGTCTTAACCGTAACGCGGGCATCTTTGTGATGAACTTCTACAGCCCGATTGTGCGTCCACAAGCGTCGCAAAAAGAACTGGTTATCGTGAGTAAAGCAACGACTATCGTGATGGGCTTCATCATCATTGGTATCGGTCTATTCATTAACTCACTACGTCACTTGAGCCTGTTCGATATCGTACTGAACGTCGGTGCATTAATTGGCTTCCCAATGCTGATTCCTGTACTACTTGGTATGTGGATTCGTAAGACGCCGGATTGGGCTGGTTGGGCAACACTGGTTGTTGGTGGCTTTGTTTCTTACATCTTCGGTATCTCACTACAAGCAGAAGATGTAGAGCGCCTATTCGGTCTAGAGCAAGCGTTTACAGGACGTGAGTGGGCAGACCTAAAAGTTGGCTTGAGCTTAGCGGCACACGTTATCTTCACCGGTGGTTTCTTCTTGCTGACAACGCTCTTCTACAAAGGTCTATCACCTGAACGTGAGAAAGAAGTGGACCAATTGTTCGAGAACTGGAATACGCCACTTGTGGCTGACAGCGAAGAGCAGCAGAACCTAGATACAAAACAGCGCGGCATGCTTGGTAAGCTTATCAGCGTAGCGGGCTTCGGTATCCTAGCTATGGCTCTAATTCCAAATGAACCATCTGGTCGACTACTGTTTATCTTGTGTGGTGCGATTGTTCTCTCGGTGGGTGTTCTATTGGTGAACGCAGCCCGAGGGCCTAAAAGCCCAAAGTTAGCTAACGCGAAAAGCTAACCAAAGTTAAAGACTCTCAATGAAAAATCCCGCGGTGTTAAAGCCGTGGGATTTTTTGATCACGCTGACTGAGAAAGCGTGGCGCATCGTTTGTTGTTATTCGTTGTATTGGGGAACTCCCAATAAGGTGCGACTATATTCGCATTAGAGTCGTCAGCCTAAAGCGAAAAAGCAATCTAACTTTCTTTGCACGCTGTGTTTACACTTTACACCCCAAACCTGATGCTTTGTCTATTTAAATAAATATGTGTGCCTTCTTAGCAAAGAAAAAGCATTAAATCAGACGTAGCTTTAATGAGGCGTACGCCAGAAATAGGAGAGAGGTTTTGAAGTGTTAGTGGAAAATATATAAGAGAATTGGAAGAGGCAGCCCTGCAAAACTTTAAAGGAGTGGCTAGGGTATCAAGGAGTGATGAGCGTCTGGGGAAAAACAAAAAAAGCCCAGCTACATTGGTAGCTGGGCTTTTAGTTACAACTGAGTGTGACTAAGCTTCTAGCTCTGCAAAGTAGTCGAAGATGACTGGAACGTCATTTTGACCAAGGCCTTTATCAACTGCTGCTTGTAGACTCTTAGAAGTGCCCTCTGCAATCAGGGAAGTTGTACCAAGCTCTTCGCATAGAGCAAGGAAGTAACCGAGGTCTTTGTTTGCGTTTGCGACAGAGAAGCCTAGTTTTTCTTCGCCATCTACGGCGTAAAACTTACAGAATTGCATAAAGGGTGAGTTTGATGGTCCTGCAGACATGATGTCGAATAATTGTTGGCCATCAACACCAGCACGTTTAGCAACAGCAAATGCCTGAGACATGGTTGCTACGGTTGTCATACCCATAAAGTTATTCACAAGCTTGGTTACGTGACCAGAACCTAGTGCGCCAAGGTAAAATACGTTTTCACCTTGATCGTCCAGTACTGGCTTAACCTTATTGAATGTTTCGACGTCGCCTGCGGCCATGATGTTTAGTAAACCATCTTTTGCGTGGGCAGGTGTACGACCTAGAGGCGCATCAATCATACCAGCCCCTTTCTTAGCGAGGTCAGCGCCAATCTTCTTCGTTGAAGCTGGAATAGATGTACCGAAGTCGATGAGTGTTTTACCTTCTGACATGCCAGCTAGAACACCAGTGTCTCCGTAAACAACTTTTTCGACAACTTCAGATGTTGTTAGGCACAGCATCACGATATCACTTTTCTCTGCTAGCTCTTTACCTGAAGAAGCTTCAGAAGCGTTTCCACGAGCTAGTACTGCGTCAACAGCATCTTTATTGAGGTCCATTACAGCAACTTCGTAACCACGTTTCTGTAGGTTTTCAACCATGTTTCCGCCCATCAAGCCTAGGCCGATGAAACCAATGATAGGTTTAGTCATTTTAACTCCAAAAATACTATTGTATGATTATATTGCTTGTTGGTAATCATAATGACTATTGTGGCTTTTGCAATTGAAAATTATGAGCATAGCGGGCTTGGGATGAATTTTTTCTAAAAGTGAGATGTAAGTAAGGTTTGTGAGGGTTTTATTCATCAGCGTATATAAGAAAAGCGAATTCATCACGCTTCCATTTTATCGTGAACAAAGCCTTTAGGGGGCTTAAATAATGTAAAAATAAAATTTATTGTAATACAAGTGATTTTGTTTCAGCTAGAGGAATACTGTCCATACCAAAAAATGGGTGAAACGTTACAGATGGGGTTAAAGGAGAGGTGGTATAAGGATAAGCCGCAGTACAAACATACTGCGGCCGTTATCAAATCAGTACTAAAGCGCACTTACTGATAGGTAAAAAGACTTATTGGTACTAAATGCCTAAAGCTTGACCACCACCAATTTGCAGTGTTTCTGCGGTAATGAATGATGCATCTTTACTTACCAGAAAAGAGATAGCAGAGGCGACTTCCTCTGGCTGGCCTAGGCGTCCAAGCATAATACTGTCTGCCCAAGAAGCAAATACTTCAGGCTTGGTTGCTTTGATTTGAGCATGGAATGGTGTATCGATAGTGCCAGGAGATACTGCATTGACTCGAACTCCTGCCGGAGCTAACTCTTTAGCTAAAGCGCGAGTTAATGTATGAACGGCGGCTTTTGATGTACCGTAAATACCTGCACCTGGACCACCTGCATTCCAAGCAGCGTTTGAAGTGAAGTTGATAATTGATGCGTTATCAGACTTTTTTAGAAATGGAATCGCTGCGCGTGATACGAAGAATGCACTATCGAGGTTTAAAGCCATGACTTTACGGAAAAAAGCAGTTTCCATACCTTCAATAGGACTACGACCACCAAGACCACCTGCGTTATTAACGACAACATCGATTTTGCCGTATTTTTCACCAATAGCATTGATGTTTTCATCGACGGCATGTTCATCTGTAACGTCAAAACCGTAGTATTCAGCCTCAATCCCTGCGTTATGTAGTTTGGAGACACACTCCGAACCTTTTTCATCTTCAATGCCGTTTAGAATGACCGTGTATCCATCCTGACCAAGACGCTTTGCCACTTGGAAGCCGATACCGCCAGTAGCACCAGAAATAAATGCAATTTTAGTAGACATAATGGTGTTCTCTCATGTTTGTAGAGTTGGAAAGGATTTTTCATTTAACATAGGGTATTATTGTAATACAAATGGTTTTAATAAACAGAGAAACACCAACAATGAGAAGTCGATCACGTACTTTTTTGAGATGCTGACTCATCCAGTGGCATATATCGACTTTTACGGTCGTGCATGATTTGTATCTAGTCAGGAGAATCGGGATATATAAACAATTGAGCATATAGCTGCCGGCTTAGCTCGTTGGGCTGAGGTTTGTTTCAAGTAGAAAGAAAGCCGATTAACAGTGGGTCTTTGTTGCCAAACTTATGATTTCATTTAGGCTTGCCAAGTGATGGTTGGAGAACTTTGTCGAGAGGTTGAGTTTTAAGCGGGTAGGGAACCTTTTTAGGATCTTAAGTTTTTCAAGGTCATTCTGAATAGCGAGGGACGAGCGTGATTTAGAATCTCTTGCCCGAGCATGCTGTTATGATATGTGGCCCCGTTTCGCCGAGCGTTATTCATCACCATTATTCTGAAGAGTCGAGTTAGGACCTATTGGATAATGATTTTGACTAAGCTGAGATAAAAATGCCCGCTAAATCAGCGGGCACTTTTGTTTGCGTCATTAATGATGCATGTGTTTTTCCATGTGGCCTTGTTTCTCAACCGCCATTTCCACTTCAACCTTACCTGCGTTTTTAAAGGTTAATGTCATAGGGAAGCGGTCACCCTCTTTAAGAGTTTGTGTTGGGTTAAAAATCATTAAATGGAAGCTGCCTGGTTTAAACAACACAGATTCATTGGCTGGAACGCGCACTTCGTCAATCTTAATCATTTTCATCACACCATCTTCTTTCTTATGCGTGTGAATTTCGACATGCCCTGCGATTGGGCTTTCTGCTGCGATCAATGCATCTTCACTGTCACCGTGGTTGGTTAATTGAAAAAAACCACCGATAACAGGTGCGTTTGGTGGCGCTTCGCGGCTCCATGGATGGTCGATATGAATTTTTCCTGCTTCATAATCGTGCGCTAAACTCAGTGGGCTAGCGATGACAGCAATAAGCGCGATAGCGGCGGTTTTAAATGATTTAAGCATGTGTTTTTCCTTTTGAATGAATAGCTTCTCTGAATGGACAACAAACAGAGTCATCGTTATTTTTGAATAAAGTTGTTAATGATTAGATGCCTGTTAGGCAGGAAAAACACTCGGCGGAGAGTGCTTAGGCGCGATGTGTTTGTAAACGAGCTTATCGCATTTTGAAAAGTGATAAGTCGTCAGTGCACACTTTACTCGGCGCAGCCAATGGATGGTTGTCAGGTAAAGCCCAATCGCAACCAAAAGAAAGAATTGAACAGCTTGAAGAAGCGGGCATTCAAACTGAAAGCCGTCGTGTAAGTTAAGATCTTGGATGAGCTTAGAAGAAGATTGAGCGTTAGCCTCAATCAACGTATTGATATCCACCCATTTGAAACCATCTGCGGTACACAGTAAAACCTTTTCACTTTGGACTTTGTTGAGCCAAGTTGTGCTGTGAACTTGTGTAGGGTTAAGAGCGGCTGTGGACGCTAAATACAACTGAAACAACACCGCGATAATAACCGCAATAGCGTGCAAGCGATGGTGTTTGTGCTGTATTAGAGTGTTTTCCATACAATTGAGTGCTTATCTTCTTCGGCGCGGGATACTAACAAATTAACCAAACAATGTAATTATCAGTTTACTAAAAGGTGATGCAAGTGTGCGTTATTTGTTTTATTGTCTATTTTTAACGCTTTAATGTCTTGATTCGGCTGACATTCACAACCTCCAATTCAACTTGTCAGTCTTGCCTAGTCGCTTTTGAAGATACCGAATTAATCTCTCTTATATGTTACTGAAGCTTCGGTTAGTGGGTGTCGTGGTGGTGTTTTTACATGCTAGATTTGGCTGATATCGATTCAAAATGCCCACCGAATCTTCACTTGTTTTCCATTAACGGAATTATGACAGTAATTTAATAAAGGATACGGTATTCTGCGCTCCTTTGTACATGCCAGAAACGTCCGTCCTACTTAGTAGGAGGGGCGATTAATCTTAAGAAATTTCTCAAATGAAATACGAACAACAGATTGGATATCGATACCCTAAAGGTCGATTTGCCATGGTGAGTGTATACGCATTCACTGGTGCTGCGATTTTAGCATCGACTATTTTTTCTCTATTGCTATTTTTGTCTATCGACGAAAATCCGATGATGCAAACCTTATTTGGTGGTTTAGCGATCATTTTTGAAGCGGGTAAATTTTACGCTTGGTATGAATACGGTGAGCGCCGAGCCCATCGCAACTACACAGGAGCAGCAACCGCTCTCGTGTTTTATTTAGTCTTAGCTGCGATTTCCATTGGCGGTAGTATTGGTGGCATTAATAGTGCAACCAATAGTGCACAAAGTCATATTTCGGTAGAGCAGGCGAAAGTGGAAGCGTTTAATCGTCAGATTGCGGCAATCGATAAGCAGATTGAGCTCAACAATATGGCAGCGCAGAAATACATCGAGATGGAGCGTATCGCGACTGGTGTAACTCGCATTCAGGATCAAAACAAAACCTTACGTGAAGAGCAGCAACGCTTGGCTATGGAGCGTGATAGTTTACCGCCAGTCACGCAAGGATCAGTGATTGGTTTAATTGATAGTCTAGCTAACGCATTTGGTACCACCTCTCAGCAAGCTCAGCTTGGCTTGGTTATATTTCTTTCGATTCTGTTGGACTTCTTTGCTGCATTTTTTGTTGGCTTGATTGGTGAAGAGCAACGGTTCCGATATTTCTATCGCAGAAATGAGGGCATGATATTGAAAACAGTTCGCGATATAGACCCAGCGCCTGCGGGTTATCTTCCTCATATAAAAGAGGAAGAAGAGCAAGAAATACCAGTAGCGCCGGAGCCAGAAGAACCAAAGGAACCGAAAACCTTGTTAGAGCAAGTTAGCGATGCACTTAAAACGCATCAAATTACGTGCACCAAAAAAGCCGTTGCTAAACAGTTTAGGCTGTCTGCGGAAGAGGTAGACAAGGTATTTGAAGAATTGGCAGAGCTCGGTTTAGTGGGGAAAAAAGCCAACCACCATTATCATTGGATAGGTGAAGCAGAGACCGCATAATTGGTTATCTATTAAAGTTCGGAAAGAGCGTCAATCGGCGCTCTTTTTTGTATTAGCTCCCCATGAACTCGTTGTTAATTGTTAAATAAACTATGAGCAGTTGGTGATACAAACTACAAATTCATTTGGATATAAGTTGAGGTTAGATTTGAGATGTCCGAGACGGCTAGATATTCACGAGCAAGGTATATGTGTTTCAATACATAAATAATTTTCTATCACGGTACAGCGAATAATTCCGACGTCTCAATAGAGGGTATGAACTATGCGCATTCAGACGTCCAAGAGCTCTAAATCCCCGAGTCAAAAGGCTCTCTTTTTTTCATTAAAGAAGTCATGATAGCGGTCTCGTGCTCGAGGGTGAACGTTAGAAGATATTCGAACCGGCCTTACTCGCCAGATCAGTTATTAATAAACCAATAATAAAATAGGCACCAATTTGATGCCTTTGGTGATAGCTGGACAACCCGATACCACTAATCTCTTTCTGACTTAAAACGATACTGTTCCGACAAGCAGACCAGAAGGCCAACTAAAGCTGAGACTAAAACTACACACACTTGGTAGCTGGTTTTCTCTACATTAAGATCGTTCAAAATCTCGGTAGTCGCAATCATAGGAAGCGTTACCGTGATCAACAAGCTAAATAAGCGAGAAACCCTAGATTTCTTTCCATGTCGCTTGGTATAGAAGTAATGCGCGTAATCCGAGTACATGATAAACAAGGAAACTAAAAGACCCAGTATCCAAAACATAGCTTACAAATCCTCTATTCCAAGCATGTTACGTCGTAACAACTCTTTCTTTGCAGCTAGCGCATCTGCCTCGTTAAAGCCTTTGAGTACACTAGCGAGAATAACAGCTACAAAAAATGCTCTCGCGCCAGCTTGTTGTGCAGTTGATGAGAGGCTGAGTTTTTTGAAAGTCTCTTCAGCGATGTGCACTGAAGCCATTTCTTTAATCAATGCAGCCCCTTGACCTTTTGATAGTGCGTATATAACAGCTGCCATAAAGCCGACCTCAAGTTTAATATCGATGGTGATAAACCATGTAGAAAGGAAATTTGCAACTGCTTTATGAGTATTAAAATACTGGCGCAGCTCACCATCTGATAGGCTCCAAGGGTTCCACATTGGCTTGGCAATACTTTGCGCTACCAGCATTTGAATCTTACCGAAAAATTTCGAATTCCCTAAAGCCTGTGCCTGCTCAAGGACTTTTCTTTGGTCGCGTCTATTGAGCTGTCGATACAAAATGACACCTGTGATTATAGGCAAAACCTTTTCTCTGTTGTTTCTGATGAAGTTCAAATCGGCATCTAAGCCTGTCAGTACCGCCAATTGAACTACAGGTTCGGCTTTTAGAGTCTGTTCACTATAACCTCTAACCATCGTTAAACCTCCTTTCTTCGATATATAGTATGTGTACAATATAGCCAAGTGACTTGTATGCAAGTTGTTACATTTCTCGTTAGGCTCAAAGTCTCAAAGTTAGGAGGAATTATTACTAATTTTTGAACTTGTGTAGTAAAAATAGTGTGTGGTCAAATGCAGGTTTTTGAATATGAAAAACCAAGATTAGACGTGTGCTTCAAACAACTGGTAAATCGCCACTTTATTCTAGGAAAATGTTTTCTACGCTCAAACATCTATGATGTAGGTATCAATCTTTATTGAGCTTTTTGGTTACGTCTTTCACCGTTTTCTTCTCTTTTTCCGGTGTCATTGCATCAACAGCTTTACCCGCCATCCCTTCATCTGGCAATTTGTCTTTTCCTGCATCAACTGCGGTATCTTTCAGTGCCTCTTTAGGCGTACAGCGCCCCCCAACACCAACCACGGCTTTTGTCGCAGCGGCTTTAGCTGCCTTTTCTGCATCGCAGTCAGGATCCATCACGCTAGCTAAGCTCGTGGCTGAACCAAAAAACAAGATTAACAAAATGAGGTTGCGTTTTTTCATAGTTGTCACCAATGTTGTGAAACATAGGTAAAGTGTAACGGAGAGTAAAGGCTTTGGCTGAGAATTTGTTGGTTTGAGCTTGGGAAGCAAAGTAAGGTGAAAAGAAAAAGTGCCACCGAAGTGACACTTTTTCTTAAGCGTAGAAGGGATTAGTAGTCGTAAACGTCTAACTCCACTTCACGGGCAATATTTCGCTCGTTAATGATCACACCTTCGACTTCGACACGAGCACCATTTAGGTTAAGTTCTTCAATGCCTTGGAAGCGTGTTTGTGCATCAATCACAACGGTGGTGTTACTTAGTACTTGATCAGCATCATTCTCACAATGCTCAATTTCAAACACTCTTGAATCAGCATCGTAGTTTGATACATAGCCTTCACATTCAAACTCTTTACCTCGCCATTGGTTGTCATTGTCAAACTCCAACTGCTCAAATTCGATGACGGTAGCGGTGCGTTTGCCATTTTTCATCACAGAGGTCACTTCTACTTCTTGACCTTGTTCTAGATTAGCTTTGCTACCATCCTCAAAGCGTGTTGCGTTATCAATGAAGAAGGCTCCTCGGTAGTTTAGAGAGAACTCACTATAATCCTTGGCAACCCAAGTCACGATACCTTCCACATCGCTGTCATTTTTTAGATCGTCGTAGTCTTCAACTTGTACCTCATGTGCCATGAAGATACCGTTTTGCATTTCACCTTCTACTTCCACCCATTGGCCGATGCTAAGTTGGCTAATGTTGTCGTAAGATACGGTTATATTTGTACCAAGCTCAAACGTGCCAGCATTTTCATCGATACTGGTAATACGGCCTTCCAGTTCGTAGTCGTTATCAATTACTGGGTAATCGTTATCTACGTCGAGTTCGACCACAGACAACACTCGATAACCCGCATCCGCAGTCGGCAAGGATGACACCATCACCCAGTCGTTGATCTCTATATCATCACTTAAACCGTCAAACTGCAGATCTACGCCGTTTACCGTAAATGTTTTCTTCACATGATCAATCGCTGTGACACGTCCTGTAATGGTTGGTTCAAGTGTGACTCGGACGCCATTGTTCGAAGCTTGCCGAATATCTGACCCCACGCGAACCACCATTTTTGGTTTTACATCGGCCAATTGCACTTGTGTGTCGTCATAAACCACCTCAGACACACGATACGTATGTCCATTGACGGTTAACGTGCTTTCTTCAGCGTTGACCGCTTCAACAGAGCCAATCGCTACACTTGGTTTCACTGCTGGTTGAGTTGATGTGCTATCGCTATTGCTGCCACCACCTGAACCACCACAACCAGACAATGCCAAACCTACTACAGAAATAAGAGCGAGTTTTTTCATTGTATTAACCTCAATTTACGAGCGAGTTTAGGAAATTGCCTGTATCTTATTGGGCATATCGTGAAGAGATCGTGAAGAAATGTGATTTTATGAAAATTTTAATTGTAGATGACAACCATAACGTCTCGGAGACGATTGCAGACTATCTTGAGCTAGAAGGCATGATTATCGATTGTGCGTTTCATGGAGAGGCTGCGATTAAGTTAATCGAGGAAAATCATTACGATGTAATCATCATGGATATCATGATGCCGAAGCTCGATGGCATCAGTACGGTACAGAAGCTTCGACAAGATAAGTTATGTGGAACGCCAATTCTCTTCCTAACGGCAAAAGATACGCTAGAGGACAAAATCGCGGCTTTTAAAGCGGGGGGAGATGATTATTTAATGAAGCCATTTGCGATGGAAGAGCTCAGTTTGCGTGTTCATGCTTTGGCTAATCGTGGTCCAAGACAAGATATCGGAACGCTCAAATTTGCAGATATTTGTTTAGATGCGCGGACAGGAAAAGTAACGAGAAAAGACAAAGAAATTAAGCTGAGTCGAATTCAAACTAAAATTTTAAAATTGCTCCTCCAACGTGCTCCAGGAGCGGTCTCGCGCACAGAAGTGATCGATAGTGTGTGGGGAGACGAACCACCCGGAAGTGATGCACTTCGTAGCCATATTTACGGTTTAAGAACCGCGCTAGACAAAGGTTTTGAAGAATCACGATTAGAGACTATTCATGGACAAGGTTACCGACTTAAAGCATAACGAATATCCAAGCATTTATCGCAAGATCCGTTGGGGTTTTGGGGTCATGACGTTTGTGATGTTTACTCTTTTTTGGTCGCTGATTTATGTGGCAGAAAACAAACTGGAAGTGCTGAGTTTACATCACTGGCTAGATACTGAAGCTGCGCTTTATAGTGAGAATTTCGAGAAACAGGGCTGGGATGCGCCATTGCCAAACGTATTGGAATTCAACTCATATTGGAGTGAAGCACCGACACCCGATTGGTTGCTCTCTTTTACTTCACCTGGTTTTTACGAATACCTGCTTGGTGAAGAAGATAAACACTTTGTTGTATTGAAACACCCCTCAGGGAAGGGGCTTATGTACATTGTGTTTCAAGATGACTCCGATGATTACTTGGACGAATACGAAAGCTCGCTGCATCAGTTTACGCTGCTGCTAGGTGGTTTGTTTTCATTTGTCATGGTTGGGTATGGTATTTACATGGTGCGAATATTGTCTCGGCCATTAGCGCAAATTGAAGACAAAATTAGCCAAATGTCACCGGATCAACCCGCTTTCCAAGTTGAAACTAAGTTCAGCGAAACACGCCAGATAGAGCAAACTTTGCTGGATAATAAAAACGATATCGCGGGCTATTTCAAACGAGAGCAAGAATTTAGCCGTTTTGCATCGCATGAGTTGAGAACGCCAATCATGGTGATTAGGGGCTCAACAGACATTCTGACGCGTATTCCTGATCAACCTCGAGTTGCGCAAAAAGCCATCACGAGGATGCAGTCAGCTTGTGACGAAATGCGTGTACTGACAGAGGCGTTTCTCTTACTTGGTAAAGAGAAAATAGAGCCTCAGCATTATGGAGAGCATCAGCTTCTCACTTGTTTACAAAAACAGTTGGAAGAGCTAGCTCCTTTATTTGCCAAGCAAGATTCGAATTACGCTTTGCACGAACAACATAGTGGTGTCGTGAAGGCACCAGAGAGTTTTGTGACCATTGTTATCAACAATCTGATTAAAAACGCCTTTAGCTATAGTGTGGGAGATATTGAAATTGAGTTGAAAGGTCATGCGCTTAAGATCCTAAACCGTCACGATGGCAACGAGACGTACAACGCTGGTTATGGTTGTGGGCTTGTTATCGTACAACGAATATGTGAACGGATGGGGTGGGCGTTAGTACTGGACGATGATGGTGTTCGATTTAGTGCAAAAGTGGAGTTCTGCTCTTAGCTTTGCGCGTATTGATTCAAGTGAGAATTAACGCTCTGGATTTTTCTTGTCGTACGCATCTAACCCGCAGTCAAACAAGAAAAAACTGGAATTTGGATTAGACTGAAGTTAGTGAAGCGGAAACTCGAGGAACCGTTATGCTCTCTTATCAGGTCAGCCGAAGTATTGAAATTAATAAGAATCAAAGTGAAATTATTGGCTATCTCAAGAACTTCAATAACTGGCCTAGCTGGTCACCATGGGTCATTCTTGAACCAAGCTGCGAGCTGACATTCAGTGATAATCAGGGCCACGTTGGAGCTGGTTATCAATGGAATGGTCAGCGTATTGGGACTGGCGCGATTGTACTGGAAAGTACTCAAGAGCATCGATTAGATATGGAGCTACATTTCTTTCGCCCAATCAAGAGCCATGGAAAGGTGACTCTAATCGTGACGCCGTCACAAAATGGCTGTTTAGTCGAATGGCAAATGCAATCTCGCGTCCCTTGGTATCTGTTCTTTCTGAAAAGTATGTTTAAGTCGATGATAGAGATGGATTATCAACGTGGGTTACGCATGCTTAAAAGTAAGCTTGAAACCGGACGAGTGCATTCAGACTTAGCCGAAATTGGTAACCGAACGTTGCCTCAAATTCATTACATTGGGATCAAGGGTGTGGCTAGCTTGCAGGAATTAGGTTCGGTAATTGAGAAGCATGTTCAGCAACTAGAACAGTTAATTAGTGACGAAACCCTATCCGTGAATGGTGAATTGTTTTGTTATTACGAGTCGATGGATATGCAGAAAGGAACATTCGAGTTTATCAATTGCTTTCCTCTTCATAACTCAGTACCAGCGCCTCAAGGGGCGGTTACTGGTACCATTCCTGAGAGTGAAACATTTGTCGTTGAACACCGAGGTGAATATCAGTTTTTGGGAAATGCATGGGCGTTAGCGATGAACTTGGTTCGTCAGAGTGGTATGAAAGTCAAAACCAATCCTTTAGGAATCGAACGCTACCTGAATAGCCCGAAGGAAACCACGGAAGAAGAGCTAAGAACGGAAATTATTTTGTTTAAGAAATGACAGGCGCAGGCGAGTAGGGTGTTTAGGTATCATACTAGTTATGCGAAATGTTACTAAAGAATAATAGCGTATCTGTTCCTACCCATAAAAATGCCTCAGCAATCGCTGAGGCATGGTTTTACAGGCCAACTTCTCTTGTTAGAGAATTATTGTGCACGGTATTTACCGCTGTTTAGTTCAATTTTAGACGCTTTTACCCGGCTGTCTGCATTTAAGTAGTCGCTAATACTTAGCAGATCTTGATCTTGAGATGCTTTTAACACCGCTGATTCCCCCTCTGCGAAGATAACTTCTAATTTTAACTCTTTGGCGACTGCTTTCGCTTCGTTAGGATTGTTTACGGTGATATAAACCAGTCCTGTGGCTTTGGATACGTTACTAAACGCATTCTTAAACACCTCATCACCCGCTTGAAGTTTTACGTCTTCAGATAGGGTTCTAACAGTGCCAGTTTGCACTTTTCGATAATCTTGGCCATTAATCTCAACCGCTTCTGATGGCACAAACAGTTCTGGTGCAGGTTGTTGAGAGAGCTGTTGCTCAGCGTATACACTCGACGTCATGATAACGAGAGCCAGCATAGAAAATGATTTGTATTTCATGTTATTGACTCCTTAGTGTCCAAATATGCGCATCGACCAGTTCTTAATAACACCGGGCTGAGCGTTGTTTGCCATCGGAACGTCATAGATGGTGGAAGAGTTGAAATATGCAATGTAAGAATAGACTTCATCGCCGTTCGTATCTATTGCTCGCAACGTCCATTCGCCTTTTGCATCTTCGCCATAAAATTGGTTAGACAACATTAATTGATCTTTGTAGCCTGTAATCGTTGGATCAAGAGATTGACCAACAAGACCATTGCGCGGTGTTTGCAAAACGGAACGAGTCCCTGATGGCGAAATGAGCTCGATAGCTAAGTCGGGCAGACGAGCGTGGTCCAATGTCAATGTCACTTGAACGGATTCTACTGTCAGCTCATCGGCAATGGCGATATTTGAAGAACCACCAACTAGACTTGCATCGGGTACACTTACTTCTGTAGCGCTATTAACCCATGGTGTAATGACTTGAGCTGGTAAAACACGATTCGTCATACGAGCACGTTGCATCGCTTCATCTAAATCTACAGCGCCGAAGCCATAAAAAGTATGGAAATCTACGCCTGCTGCGTTTTTCTGCCAAGGGGCAATGGCCTCGTAGCTAACCTGTTCGCCTTTATGGTTAGTAAATTCAAGCTGTACGCCTGGATGCGCTTTATCCGTTACTTTTGCTGTCTCCGCTAATAAAGCACGTACATCACGAGCAGAAAGTGCGTGGTTGGTTGACATTATTGCCGCGATGGCACCCGATGTGTTTGGCGCAGCCGATGAGGTTCCGTTCATCGTACTGGTATAGTTACAGTTCGGATCGAGCTCCGTTCCGCCGTGTAACCCATTAATGCCAAGGCCTTCACTGGTATTTTGCCCTTCTTCACAACCCATTAAATCAGTGGTGACCATAGCAGGGAAATCTTGCCCATATTCACCTGCTGGTGCTGCAACCCACACGTTCGAACCCACCGATGAGTAACTCGCTCTCGTACCATCCGCTCGCAGTGCACTAGTGACTAAATTGAAGTAATTGGCGTTATCATAAGACTGAGCAGAGTTGTGCATCGGTAAGCCTTGATTGTCTCCACCAGCAAAGAAGTTACTTGGCAATACGAAGAATCGCCCTGCATTGAAATAACGGTAACCATTACCTGCTGACTTTACAAATACAGCACCTCGACCCCAGGCGTTACTCTCGCTGACGTTTTTCATCACGTCCATTTCAAGTTTTAGTTGAGGGTCGCTTTCATCAAAAGTAATCGGGTTTATAGGGCTGAAACCGTAACTTTGGTTAAATACGCGAACATCACGTGTTGCTGGGTCCATGCCATGGGAGATTAACCAGCCTTCTAATGTCTGGTTGGCTAACCAGTTAAAACCGATGAGGGAAGAGAGAGAAGCGACACCGCGTCCGCCTTCACCGTTGTTGCCGACGGCGCTAATCAAACCGGCTACAGCAGTGCCATGACCATTAGTATCAACCGGATAACTTGGTGGGAATGAAGAGTCTTCGACGAAGTTTCTGCTACCTGTAACTATATTACCTGCAAGGTCGGGGTGATCGATCTGCACTCCAGAATCAATAACGGCAACTTTCACACCAACACCTGCAATCCCCATTGCCTGAGTGAGCTTAGTGTTTAAGTCGTTCCCAGCAACAGCAGGATTAGCCGCAAACGCAGTTTGCCCCGTGTTGTCTAAGTGCCATTGTTCAGAATAGAGTGGATCAAACGCCGAGACGGCAGGTGCAATGCCTACTGCCAACATAGCAGCAAATAGGCGATTAATGCGTATTTCCATTTTTGACCTCATGTCTTTGTTTGGAATTTTTTAGTTCCTGTTTCATATTCCGCTAACAGGAACAAACAAAGCTAACGACAAAGAATAAGGACGAAAACCATTTACAACTTGTTTACATTAAAAGTTCGATGGACAACATAAGTCTTTGTTAATTTACTGAAACCATGAGGTTTTTATATGTCGCATCGAACATGCATGAAAAGTGAAAAGCAGAAAATACGAGTGTACCGTCTGCTTCAAGAGGGGGGGTTATTTAGTTGGAGCGGGTTGAATAGTTGCCATTGGTTTCTTAGGTTCGGCTTTTTCCTTAGGCAGCACGTTATCAATCCACTTTTTAATGTACAACTTATCGAATTCTTTATCACACCACTTTTTGTTTAATCCACGTCGATTGAACTCAGCACCAATCGCCACTTTGGTTTGGTTGGTTGCACGGTTGTAGTAGAGAGTTTCACATAGTTGAGTGTTACTCATTTGCTGGGCATATACATTGACACTGCTGCTGCGCATTCCCAGTTGAGATGCTTGCTGATTACTACACGCCATAAGAAATAGAGGCGCAAAAGTAATAATGATTAGATTTTTTTTCATGTGTGCTTTTTTATGATGTAGGATGAATGATGAACTGGTTTCTACCAGCTTGCTTCGCATCATACAAAGCTTGGTCTGCCAAGAAAAACCACTGATCCCATTCTTGTTTAATTGTTTGTGCCGACAGTTTGTCCACTGCTCCAAGGGAAATTGTCGCGCTTAATGGTTTAGAGTCAACCACCAATGGCGTGTTTTCAACAGTATATCTCAATCGCTCCAAAAACTTAGCGCAATCTTCAGCTCGCTGTACTTCGAATAATAGGACAAACTCTTCTCCACCCCAACGAATGAGTAGGTCACCAGAGCGAGTGGATTCATTAAATAGCGTGGCAATATGAGTCAGCATTTTATCGCCAATATCGTGTCCATATTGATCATTAAAGGTTTTAAAATGATCAACATCTAAAACTGCTAAGGCAAATGTTCTATCTGGGCTTCTACGAGCCATTTTGTCCAGCCAAATGTGAAGATAGCGACGGTTATGCAGTTGAGTTAACGGATCGGTAGTATTTTCTTGAGTGAGTGCTTTATTAATACGTCTAACGCGCAGTACGTAACGAAAACCAACGACACCAATTGCCGTAATAGCGATAAAGTAGAACATTTCTCGATAGCGCTGCGAACGCAGTTCAGACGCTTGTAGCGCATTTTTTGTTTCTAGCAATTTGAGTTCTTTCTGGGCTAACTTAGCTTCGAGATCAAACTTAATGTTAATCATCTCTTCACCATGAATATGATGAGAAAACTCAGCCTCTAGCTCTCTTAATTGGGTTAAATAATGAAAAGCAGCTTCATAGTCATTAAGAATTTGATGAGCGTTTACCAGTACCGAAAGCATATCAATACGCTGACGCAGCTCTAATTCACTGGTTGATTTGGTTTGTTCTAGAACGTTAAGTGCTGTTGTAATAGCTTTATCGTATTGTTTGTTTGCGAGGTAAGCCTCTGCAAATGCCTCGTAACAAGACGTTTTTAGCATTTCTAGATTTTTTGGAATGGGCAGGTCAACGCAACGTTGTGCTACCATTAATGCATCATCAATTTTTCCTACCGAGCTCAACATTTGTGAAAAGCTGGATAAAGAGTGGTGCTTGACTGTGTCAGACCCCGTTTGCATTGAAAGTCGAATGGCTTCATTGAAATAATATTCCGCTTTTTTGTTATCTCCGAGGCTCGAGTGAACGATGCTAAGGTTTGCGTAGATAACCCCCATAAAAAAGCTATTATCGTATTGATATTCGCTCTCTAGGTAAGTGTCGAGAGCTTGCGTTAGGTAACTGTTGGCCCGAGCCCAATCTGATGCGTCGATGTAGACCGTCCCAATGTTGTTCAGTGTCATCGCGACTTGTATTTCAAACACTGTTTTTTCTAATAACTCATAGGCATTGCGATAATATTTTAGGCCACTGCGTAGTTGATTTCGAGATACTTCTAGATTGCCTAACCAGCGGTAAGCACGGCCTTCTAATGCTAGATAACCAAGATCACGGGCTGTAGAAACAACGTCATGGAGTAACAATTCTGCGTTCCAGTTATCGTCTTGCTCAATCATTGTTACAGCCTTATTGAGCTGTGCTTCAGCGACGACCCATTCCAAATGGTGCTTTTTACCGAATTCGATTAAATCGGGCATATCTTTCGGTAATGGAACACCTTCGTAACGCTTAAGGTACTTTCGTGCAAAGTAATACAGAGCAAGAGACTCTGCTGATGCATTCTGTGGCGTATTTAACTCATCTTTTTGAATTGATCGCGGCTTACCCATCGAGCGAAAGTAGAGTTTTAACATGGGCTTGCTTTCTGCTGAAATGTGTTCTTCCAGATAAGCTTGCTTTTCGGTACTCGCCAGTACGTTGGTCGGATGCAAGAAAAGTCCAAGTGCAGTACAAAGTGCGCAAGCCAGTTTTTTAATTGAGAAGTGCATGAGCGTATTAATAAAATGTGATCTCTTAGCCGAATACCAGTTAAGTCTACCATTTCTTGTTGGTTAAGTGCGGATGGATTCCCAGTGGTAAAGTGTTTTGGGAGTGAGAGACGAGAAGGCTCTCTATAATATTATGATTTATAAAACAAAATCTATTGAAAACTTATGCAATGATTAGACGATGGTATAGACAAGGTAACGATGACAGGTAGGCGAGCATATTGGGTGGACTCAATCTAATGATTCAAGCCGCGGATTCATCGCTCAAAATCATGGCGAAGTGTAAAAAATTACGTTTCTGTCATAAATATTTAATGTTTGTATGGGTTGTTAAAAAACTGGATATTAGACATAGTGTTATTAAGCCAATAAAAAATGGCTTTTATAATAAATAGGAGATTAACTATGCATAATGAAATGATTCAACCTTCGCACTTCGGTATTATCGGCCGGACCTGCATCGCTTCAGTACTTATGATTGCGGGTGTTTTCGCTCTTATTTAAGAGTCAAGGGTAACGATGATTACCTTTTAAAGAGTAAGAAAATTCAGGGAATCACCTTAACCTTGTGTAAGGTATTCCCCTGAAAATCCAAGCTAGTCTTTAGTTATTAGCTGAAGAAGCTAAAAATCAATGCACTTACCGCCACAATGCCTGCTGCTAGAACAAAGTAAGTAGAGACATTTCCTCGATATTGTTTCATCGCCTCGATTTTATACACCGCTAACATTGGCATAATAAATAAGATCATTGCAATAACAGGCCCTGACAATGCTTCCATCATACCAAGAATACTTGGGTTCATGATCGCCGCCGCCCAGATTGAGAAGAACAGTGCTGCCACGCTGATACGATCAACACGCTTCTCAGATAGGTTAAAATGCTTGGTAATTAAACCATTTAAGCTTTCACGCGCACCTAAAAAATGCCCAAGGAAAGATGAAGTGATAGCAACAAACGCTACTAAAGGACCAAGTGTTGCAATAAATGGATTATCGGTTGCGTTCGCTAAGTAAGACAATACGGATACGTTTTGTTCTTTTGCTTGAGCCAATTGTTCAGGTGACAGTGTTAGCACACAGGAAAATACAAAAATAAGAACAAAGGCAATAAGCATGATGCTAGTGCGACGAAGAATAACTTCGGATTTGGCATCTGCCTGCTTACCATAATGGCGACGTTGTACATTTGCAAAGCTTGAAATTGCAGCTGCGTGACTAAACGAGAAAATCACTACAGGAACTGCTAACCACATAGTGCTAGCAAAAGCTGACGCTTCTGGCATATCCATGACAGGCATGGTCCAGTTCGGTATTAAGTAAAATGATAGAAAGGCAAGAATGGCAACAAGTGGGAACACCATAATGGCAAAGGCCCGTAGCATTACTTTTTCACCCGCCATCATAATAGCAATTAGTGCAAACACTAGTACGCCAGAAAGCAAAGGTCTAGGTAAAGAAGCCATATCAGCCTGATTTACCATGAAGCTATCTACTGTGTTTGTTATTCCAACCCCATATATCAACAGGATCGGGAAGATCGAAAGAAAATACAGCAGTGAAATAGAACGACCTGCTTTTGCGCCGAAGTGCTCTTCCACTACATCAGTGAAGTCTGCGTTTTTGATCTTAGAAGATAGTACAAAACGAGCTAAGCCACGGTGCGCAAGATAGGTCATTGGAAAAGCAAGTACTGCCATCGCGACTAAAGGCCAAAAACCACCAATCCCAAGGTTAATTGGCAGAAACAGGATGCCTGCGCCAACGGCTGTTCCAAATAGGCTAAGAACCCAATGTGTATCATGTTTTGACCAAGCTGTGGTTGTGTTTATTTCACTAGGATTTAAGGCATTTCGAGATTCTTTCACTTTAAAACTCGCTTTTATAAAAATAATAATGCTGAAAATGGTAAAGGTTTTAGTGTTTATTATCACATGCGAAGCTTGGTGAATAATGCTGTGGATTTGGGGTGGTTGTAAATTATCCAACTATGAATTTTTTAATAAACCAGAATAAAGTTCTTAATTTTAATGATCTTAATGGTTGTATGTTTTGAAATTTTCATCTTGTATGGTTTTTGATTTTGCGGTTAAAACTTAATCACGGATGTATGTTCTAAGTGAGTTAGGCCTAATTTTCAGGAAGAATATTACATTTCTTAAGCACTTAATTGAGATGTTTGTGTCCCGTCATTTAGATGAGATTTAGGTATACTGCTGCCATTCATGTTAAAGAAGGAGTCATTGAATGGACATCTTGTCTGCGCAAAAAGAGGACTTATTTGCCATATATAAGCTCGAAAATACTTTATTTGGAGAACACGCCTATCCTCAATTTTTCTTTCGGCAAGCTTTTGATTGTTGGGGAGAGAGTTTACTGGTAGCAAAAGAGGGAGAGCAGGTCGCAGGGTATATATTGCTAACGACTAGCACAAATGCACATCAATATTGGATCATGTCATTGGCCGTCGATATTCAACATAGAGGTAAAGGTATTGCGCGTTCCCTCCTAGAAAACGTTATTGCGTCGTTGACGTTAGGCTCAAGCGTGAAATTGACTGTCGATCCTAAGAACCAACCTGCATTGTCTTTATACCTCTCCCTTGGCTTTAAAACGTTAGAAGAAGAAGCGCATTATTTTGGTGACGAAGAATCCAGGTTAGTTATGGAATTAGTAAAGTAATACTGCACGATAATGACCGAAATTTGCACACAATCAGTGCGTAGCATTACGTTGCTATAATTGGTTTTAAGCTAACCCTTTGTATAGTAAGGGTTTTTTATCTTGGCACCTCACTTGCTTTACATAAACGTTCATCGATAACTCGATGCGCCGCTCTTAATAGCAGGCGAGAGCGGTATAGGGTATTACTTTTTGAAAATGTACTAACAGCGTTAAAGGCATTGCTGCCTCTCTCGATTCGGGAGAGGCTTTTTTTTTTGCTAGTAAGTTGGGCTGAATCGCACTGGAGGTGTTATGTCGCAAGGATGCAAAAAAACCACTTGTCCCTATTGTGGTGTTGGATGTGGTGTCGAGGTCAATGCGAAAGGAATCGTTGGGGATGCGTGTCATCCTGCAAATGCGGGATCACTGTGCGTGAAGGGTGTCGCGCTGGCAGAGAGCTTGAATATGCCTTCGCGCTTGTTGTATCCAAAGCTTGTCACCAAGCAACGACCTCAAGGGCAAGAGGTGCAATGGAAACAAGCCACGGATCTGATTGCTGAAAAGATTCATCAAGCGAAAGCGGAGTTTGGACCGGATTCCATCGCGATGTACGTGTCAGGGCAGTTGTTAACGGAAGACTATTACGTCGCCAACAAACTCATGAAAGGCTATGTTGGCAGCGCAAACATCGATACGAACTCGCGTTTGTGTATGTCTTCGGCGGTTGCGGCTCATGTACGAGCATTTGGTGAAGATGTCGTTCCCGTCAATTACGACGATATTGATAAGACTGAGCTATTGATCATTTGCGGTGCTAATACCGCTTGGACGCACCCTGTTTTATTCCGACGTATTCAACAAGCGAGAGAAAACAATCCTAACCTCAAGCTGGTGGTCATTGACCCGCGTGAAACGGTCACCGCACAGCAAGCGGATTTGCATCTACCGATTAAAAACGATGGTGATGTGTCACTCTTCAATGGGCTGCTCAAGTTTCTTATTGAACAACAATTGATTGATTCTGAATACATAAATTCTTATACCGACGGATTTAATGCACTTAGAGAAGAAGTTTCTGATTTGCGTTACGATGTCACTAATTTGACGTCTTCCATTGGCATTTCAGAAGAAAAACTCACGACATTCTTCCAATGGTTTGCGCAAAGCCCAACCGCAATCACATTGTTTTGCCAAGGGGTTAACCAAGCCGAAAATGGTGTCGATAAAGGCAATGCCATTATTAATGCACATTTGGCGACAGGTAAAATTGCCAAGTCAGGTTGCGGGCCGTTTTCTATTACAGGTCAACCGAATGCAATGGGTGGGCGAGAAGTCGGTGGACTGGCAAATCAATTAGCGGTTCATCGTGCTTTTGACGCAGAGTCTATCGAGCAAGTGCAAGCGTTCTGGGATTCACCAGAAATTGCCACTCAGCCCGGTTTAAAAGCCGTTGAATTGTTTGAGGCGGTAGAACGTGGTGAGATTAAAGTTCTGTGGATCATGGCAACTAATCCTGTTGTCTCTTTGCCAGATAACCAATTGGTAAAACGAGCACTAAAGATTTGTCCGTTTGTGATTGTTTCCGATATCACAGCGGATTCGGATGTGGCGCATTACGCGGATCTGTTGCTGCCCGCCGCTGGTTGGGGTGAGAAGCAAGGCATGGTGACCAACTCTGAGCGTCGACTTTCAAGGCAGCGCCAGTTTCAAACGCCTCCCGGTGAAGCAAAATCAGATTGGTGGGCGATAAGCCAAGTTGGGCAAGCTCTGTGTGCATTGGAAAAGACACAAAATGGCTTTGCGTTTACTTCTGAGCGGGCGGTATTCAGGGAATATGCCGCGATGACAGGCATGAATGCAGATTCGCCATTGAAGCTAGATCTTTCTCAATACGCCAACTTAACCGAGCAAGAATACGAAGAGTGGGTGCCGACACAATGGGGAGGAGAGCGCCCTTTTGCTGATGGCGTCTATTCACACCCAGATGGAAAAGCGCGTTTTGTCGTGACCAGTGAATCTCCAACGCGCTTAGAAAGAACAAAAGGCTGGTGGCTCAATACGGGCAGGCAACGTGACCAATGGCATACCATGACGCGCACAGGGCATATCGCCCACCTTGCCGCCTCAGAGTTAGAACCAACCGTGTACATGAACACACTCTCTGCCACTCAAAATCGCTTAAAAGCAGGACAACTCACCAAGCTGTTTCAGCCTGCTTCAAACACCGGTATTTATGCCAAAGTTGCCATTGATGAAGGTTTGGGTTTTCAGGAGCTGTTTATGTCAATGCACTGGGCGGGTCGATATGGCGGTGAAAGCAGTGTTAATGCGATAGTAAACAGCGCAAAAGACCCTATTTCTGGGCAGCCTGCGTTTAAGTCATCTTATGTTGAAGTGCAAGAGGCGGCGGTAAAAACTTACGGTATGTTCATTGGTACACAGTTTGATTCCGGCAAGTTTCTCTACAGCGCATTTCAAGCAGAAAGTAATTTAGGCATCTGGCGCTTTGCACACGACAAACGACCAAAGAAGCAGAGTTTTTGTCGAACGGAAAAGAGCCGCAGGATTACGATAGATATTGCCCAAGGTTGGCTCGCGGTGGATTACGACCTTGTTGGAGACGTTCGTATCATTCGCTCTGTTTTAGTGGTGTCTAATGAACCGATTCAAACCGACTACACCAACTTTACCGGCTTGATTGGCAAACCGATGGAGCTATCGCAACTGCTTACCATCACTCAATCGCAAAGCAGTGCCAAACTGGTTTGTAGTTGTTTCCGTGTCACTGATAAACAAATACATGACGCGATGGAGAAACAAGACTGCACGTCACTGACTCAACTTCAAAACAAACTCAAATGCGGCACTAACTGTGGCTCGTGCGTTTCTCAAATCAAACAAATGGTCGACAGCCATCAGCATCAAAAGGGCAAACAGCAAGCGAACCAGCAAAGTCTGGCGATTCAAATAAAGTAAGTCATAAAGAGGATAAGCACATGGAAGCGCCTTATCAAAAGTCTTGGTTTAAGAAAGGACAAGCGAGTCAGAATCAAGAACGCTCGTCTCGCTTTTCTAAGCATGACCAAGCAAGCAAACTGAACCAACTCTTAGAAGACCATTCACTAGACCTCGACGCGAACCACAAAGGTTTTGTGTCGATAGTCGGAGCAGGGCCGCACGATCCTGACTTGTTAACGGTAAAGGCTGTAAAAGCGATTATGTCGGCAGAGGTTCTGTTGTACGACCGTTTGGTTAACAAAGATATTTTGGAGTTGGCTTCGCCACAAGCCGATTGGATTTACGTGGGCAAAAGATGCGGACAACCCAGTATTGGTCAGGAAGAAATTTGTGACTTGATGGTATCGCTCGCTCAGCAAGGAAAGCGAGTTGTACGCTTAAAAGGGGGAGATCCTTTCGTATTTGGCCGTGGAGGTGAAGAGGCGTTAGCACTCGTCAAACACTCAATCGCTTACGAAGTCATCCCCGGCATTACCGCTGCGATTGGATGTTCAGCAAACAGCTTGATTCCGCTGACTCATCGTGGCGTTGCTCGCAGCGTTACCTTTGTGACAGGGCAAGTGGTAACAGGCGCATTTGAAGCGTGGAGTCAACTGATGCAAAGCGGACAAACGTTAGTCTTCTATATGGGGTTAGAAAAGTCATCGCAAATACAAACGGGTTTAATAAGCTCTGGTTTGAGAGCAGATTTCCCTGTCGCGATCATCACTCATGGGTGCAGCCCTCAACAACAAGTGCACGTTACACAACTCAATCAGCTCAATGATTTATCGATTACACTTAAAGGCGTGAGCCCAGCATTGATTGTGATGGGAGAAGTTGTCAAACTGCGCGAACAACTAATAGAAACCGTACAATCAGTGACGGAATACGAGGGAATATGAGCAGCATTTTGGAATGTATTAGAACAGTCGGTCGTGGCGAACGTGGTAGAAAACCACTGAATTTTGACCAAGCGTTTCGAGTTATGGATGAATACCTAAACGGTGAGTGCGACGACGATCAGATGGCAATGTTATTGATGCTGATCCGCGTACAGAACGAGACTCAACAAGAAATCGCTGGCTTTGTGAAAGCATTCCAATCCCGCATGCCAGCTATTGGTGCAGATATTGATTGGCCATGCTATGCGGGCAAACGTGAAGCGGCAGGTCAGCCTTGGCATCTGTTGGCAGCGAAAATCCTTGCCGATAATGGCCACAAAGTGCTGATGCACGGCTATCACGACCGTCAATCTGGACGTTTACACGCTGAAGACTACCTCGACAAATTTGCTATTACGAAAGCGGAATCAGCAGAAGACGCAAAGCGTGTATTAGAAACACAAAACATTGTGTATCTACCGCTAAGTTCGTTTGCACCCCAAGCCGAAAGCATGATCGGTTGGAAGAATCGCTATGGGCTTAGAACGCCGATTAATACCGTGGTTCGTGCATTGAATCCGGGGCAGGCGACGGTTGGTATTCGTGGTAGCTTCCATCCTGGATTCCAACAACTTCATGCTGAAGTTGAATTCGAGATTGGTCAAACCGCTCACGCCGTTGTGTCATTCAAAGGACAATCGGGTGAGTCAGAATACAACCCGAAAGTAAGCCAAACGGTATGGTTAAGCCAAACAAGCGGCGTGACATCGCACTACTGGACGGAGCAAATGCTGTCTGAGGTGCGAATGCCTGCGAATTGCCCATTTGGGACGTCAGAAGACGACATGAATCAAATGGCGAATACGGTTCTTGCCACCATGACAGTGGTGCTATTTGCACAAATTCACGACAGAGAAAAAGCATTCGAACGTGCCTTCTCTTACTGGCAAGTCTATTGTGGCCAACAATAACGCACTATTGTCAATTAATGTAAAACCAACGACGCAAAGTTGTTGAATCTGAATCCGTTATCTATTGTTTGAAGAAGGTAAAAGATCCTAGCTCGCCAATGATGTGTTTCACCACCTTGCTCCGTATCAGAGTGGTGAAACCGCAGTTTTAGCCTCAATCGCGTTCGTTTTTAGCTTCGCGTTTGAGAATGAGAAAATCCCATATGGTAAGACACAGAGGACATGGATAATGGTTCTAAAGCATACCACTCCTAGTGAAAAGGCTTCTCATCCGATCCCGCAAGAAGCCTTCGATTGGTACGACGAATACGCCCACGGAAAAATCACGCGCCGTGAGTTTCTTAATAGGCTGGGTGGCCTTGCTGTGCTCGGCTTTAGCATGACAGCACTGGTCGATGCGTTAACCCCGAATTACGCACTCGCAGAACAAGTTTCATTTAACGATCCTGACATCAAAGCAACTTACGAAACCTTCCCATCTCCAAATGGGCATGGAGAGGGGCGTGGTTATTTGGTGATGCCACAGAAGAAGACCTTAAAATCGCCGACTGTGTTGGTGATCCATGAAAACAGAGGTCTGAACCCTTATATCAAAGATGTCGCAAGACGACTTGCAAAGGACGGCTTTATTGCTTTCGCTCCAGACGCGCTTTATCCACTCGGCGGCTATCCGGGGAACGACGATGAGGGGCGCGCCATGCAGAAAGAAATGGACAGAGCCAAGATCGAACAAGACTTTATTGCAGCCGCGAACTTCCTCAAACAATACGAGGGTGGAAACGGTAAATTGGGCGCGGTTGGATTCTGCTTCGGTGGATACATTGTCAACATGCTTGCCGCGGTAATACCAGAAGAGCTCGATGCAGGTGTGCCTTTCTATGGAACACCAGCGGCGCAAGAGATCCAAAAGCAAGTCAAAGGGCCACTGATGATTCACTTTGCAGGGCTCGATAAGCGTGTTAACGACACATGGCCTGATTATGAGCAGCAATTGATCACGACCGACGCACAGTATCAAGCGTTAATGTATGAAAACGTCAACCACGGTTTCCATAACGACTCAACGGCACGCTACGCACCGGAAGAAGCAGCGCTCGCTTGGGAACGTACACTCGGCTTCTTTAAAGAACATCTCGCCTCTAGTTAAAACGCTTCAACCTTAGTTGGCACATTCCTTGTTATGTCTCTCTTAGTGAGTGAGATATAAACAAGGAATGTGCATGACTCAATCAACGTCAAAAACACCTATCATAGTATGCTGTGACAGCCTCCAAGAGCAGGCTCGATTGTCCGGCTTATTGAGCAAAGATTACGACAACATCATGGGTTGCCAATTGGCACAACTAGAAACGTTAATGCAACGAGAACCGTCAGCAAGCGTTGTGGTTGGATGGCAGCAACCAACCGCGGAACTGCGTTTGATCGTCGATTTCTGCCGCAGAAAATCGGCACCACTTCTTATCGTCTTAAAGCAATTATCATCCAATGATATCAATCGGTTATCAGAAAAAATGGACTATGTACTCATGCCGCACGATAGTGAATTTGCACTTCAGCCTTGGATTGAACATGCGACATTAGTGAGAGCGAAATTCGAAAGTATGCAATCGGAAATTGAATCGCTGACCCACAAGATTGAAGAGCGCAAGCTGGTGGAAAAAGCCAAAGGTCTGCTGATGAAGATGCACAGCGTTGATGAAGAACAGGCTTATAAAGCGCTTAGAAAATCCGCTATGCAATCGAGCCAAACGCTCGCACAAGTTGCCAAGAATTTGATAACTACTTTGGAAGTACTTGATTAGTTTTTCTACCACTTTGGGGTTGGGGTGCATTTTCTAACGTGGTGCGTGTTGCACTATCAGCAAGCAATAACAGGGAAAAATAAACGGTAGAATATACTAATTTATTGTATTTACTGTAAAAAATAAGTTGGCACAGTAATTGGATTAGTAGAATTGGGTTTATTGTTGAATCGCTTATCTCAATTATCAACGGCGGTAATTGTAGACTTAGCAACGGCGCTACTGCTCTTCGGAGTAGTGGCGCTTTTTTTATGGGAGCAAACCAATGAAATGGAGTTCGATGCTGAAAGTGTCAGCAATTTCGTTATCGGTATTCACCACGGTCAGTGTAAAGGCAGAGTTGGGTGAGCCAGAAATTGAAGATCTGAAGTTTGGTTTTATTAAGTTAACCGATATGGCACCGCTGGCGGTTGCTTATGAGAAAGGCTTTTTTGAAGACGAAGGCTTGTACGTCACTTTAGAAGCACAAGCAAACTGGAAGGTGCTATTAGACCGAGTCATCGATGGTGAGCTTGCTGGCGCGCACATGCTTGCTGGTCAGCCATTGGGCGCAACGATTGGTGTTGGCACAAAAGCAGAAGTGATTACTGCGTTCAGTATGGATTTGAACGGCAACGCAATCACGGTTTCCAATGATACTTGGGAGCAGATGAAGCAATACATTCCAAAGCAACCAGATGGCAAGCCAGTTCACCCAATCAAAGCGGATGCACTGAAGCCTGTGGTCGACAGCTATCTGGATAAAGGCAAACCGTTCAACATGGGGATGGTGTTCCCTGTATCGACGCACAACTATGAGTTGCGATACTGGTTAGCGGCAGGTGGGATTCATCCAGGTTTTTACGCACCAGACTCAGGCGATAACAGTGGCCAGTTGGATGCTGACGTTCTTTTGAGTGTTACACCGCCACCACAAATGCCAGCAACAATGGAAGCGGGCACGATCAAAGGGTACAGCGTAGGCGAACCATGGAACCAACAAGCCGTATTCAAAGGTATTGGTACGCCAGTCGTGACCGATTACGAGATCTGGAAGAACAACCCAGAGAAAGTGTTTGGTGTTTCCAAAGCTTGGGCTGAGAAGTATCCAAACACGCACATTCGCGTAGTGAAAGCCTTGATTCGAGCGGCACATTGGTTGGATGAAAACGACAATGCCAACCGCCAAGAAGCAGTGAAGATGCTATCAAAAAGCGAATACGTTGGAGCCGATGCCGAAGTTATTGCTAACTCGATGACGGGCACATTTGAATACGAGAAAGGCGACAAACGAGACGTGCCAGACTTCAACGTGTTCTTCCGTCATAACGCCACTTATCCGTATTACAGCGATGCGATTTGGTACCTGACCCAAATGCGTCGCTGGGGACAGATCTCAAGCGAGAAATCCGATGATTGGTACATGGATGTCGCAAAAGAGGTTTACCGACCGGACATTTACCAACAAGCGGCTCAAGCACTGGTTGAAGATGGTGTGTTGAGCAAAAAAGACTTCCCAGATTTTAGTGCTGAAGATGGTTTCCGTGCGCCACAAACACACTTTATTGACAACATCGTTTATGACGGTCGCGAGCCAAATAAATATCTAGAGAAGTTCTCTATCGGGCTTAAAGGAAAAGACAAGGTTTAACCATAACGATAAACGCCACAGGCGAGGGGATTCGCTTGTGGCAACAAGGATGTAAATTTCTTAGGAGTGAGTATGTCTAGTAATGTCATTTCCCTTTTTCCTGCTAAGCAGGTAGTGAACCGAAGTCGGTTGGTACTTTTGCCCGTCATTGGTTTGCTGATCTTTTTGGCAATGTGGCACTTAGCAGCGAGAGAAGTGCAAACCTCATTAGGTACGCTACCGGGGCCTGTGCAAACTTTTCAGCAGTTCAGCAACCTTGTCGATGACCATTGGCAAGAGCGAGAAAAGGAACAAGCGTTTATCGAGCGTCAGGAAAAACGTAATGCTGTGAAGTTAGCTAAGAATCCAGATGCGGAAGTGAAGATTCGTCCTTACACAGGTAAACCGACGTTCTTCGACCAAATCATAACAAGCTTAGTGACTGTAACCGCGGGCTTTTTGCTAGCGACGGTTATCGCGATTCCGCTTGGCATCGTGCTTGGTCTTAATCAAGGGCTGTATCAAGCGTTCAACCCAATCATTCAACTGCTCAAGCCTGTATCACCTTTGGCTTGGCTGCCTATCGTCACTATGGTCGTGAGTGCCACCTATGTGAGTGATGACCCGATGTTTGCTAAGTCGTTCATCAACTCACTGATCACCGTGGCGCTGTGTAGCTTATGGCCGACGCTGATTAATACCGCTGTGGGTGTAACGAGCGTTGATAAAGACTTAATCAACGTGAGTAAAGTGCTTCAACTTTCGTGGTGGCAGCACATCCGCACTATCGTTTTACCTTCTGCCATTCCAATGATCTTCACAGGTTTACGCCTCTCTTTAGGTATCGCCTGGATGGTGTTGATTGCGGCAGAAATGCTCGCTCAGAACCCAGGGTTAGGCAAGTTCGTTTGGGATGAATTCCAAAACGGCAGCTCGGCATCATTGGGTCGTATTATGGTGGCTGTCATCACCATCGGCTTTATCGGTTTGATGCTCGATAGAGGCATGCTGCAACTTCAAAAGTGGCTGTCTTGGAATAAACAACAAGCGTTGAGATAAGGGAAACGATCATGGAAAAAGCATTATTAGATCTAACGCGTTTAGGGATGCGATTCCCAACGCCAGATGGCGAGTTCATCGCGCTTAAGAACGTCGATTTACAAATCAATAAAGGTGAGTTTGTATCCCTAATTGGTCACTCTGGCTGCGGTAAATCAACGGTATTAAACTTAGTCGCAGGGCTACACATGCCAACAGACGGCGGCGTAATAGTCGATGGACGAGAGGTGGCAGGGCCGGGACCCGACCGCGCAGTGGTGTTCCAAAACCATTCATTATTGCCTTGGTTAACCGTGTATCAAAACGTTGAGCTTGCAGTAAAACAAATTGCCGGCAAAAAGGGCAAAGCGTGGATTCAGGAACAAGTGAACCACTATTTAGAGTTGATTCAAATGCAGCATGCTGCGCACAAAAAGCCGGATGAAATCTCGGGCGGTATGAAGCAGCGAGTCGGCATCGCGAGAGCACTGGCACTTCAACCAAAGGTTTTGCTGATGGATGAACCATTTGGCGCGTTGGATGCGTTGACACGTGCACACCTACAGGATGCACTGATGAAGATCCAAGCCGAGCTAAACAACACTGTCATCATGATTACCCACGACGTGGATGAAGCGGTGCTGCTATCCGACAAAATCGTGATGATGACTAACGGACCGGCGGCAACCATTGGTGAAGTGTTAGAAGTGAATTTACCTCGCCCTCGTGAGCGTGTAGCACTGGCAGATGATGCGCAGTATCAGAAGTGTCGACAAGCAGTGCTGAAGTTCCTTTACGAGAAGCAATCCAAAGTCGAGATTCCTGCTTCGAAAGAAGACAAACCCAAAACCGCAGCGCAAACGGCATAAGGAGGCAGCAATGAACAGTCCTTTAACGATCCCAGTAAAGAACGCATTGAGCCACATCGTTGTGGTAGGTAATGGTATGGTCGGGCAACACCTTGTCGAGCAATTGGTACAGAAAAACGCGCATTTGGAGCACCGAATTACCGTGATTGGTGCAGAGCGCTTTATCGCGTATGACCGTGTACAGTTGTCCTCTTTGTTTGCGGGTAAGTCTCATGATGATTTAATGCTGAGTAACCAAGAATGGTACGACATGCATGGCATCCAACTCGTACTTGGCAGCCAAGTAACAGGCATCGACAGAGAGCAAAAGCGCATTCTGCTTGATGGTGAAGATGTGCTGGGTTACGACCAACTCGTGCTCGCGACCGGTTCTTACCCGTTTGTGCCTCCAATTGAAGGTAAAGACCGAGACAACGTGTTTGTCTACCGCACGCTTGATGACCTTTCACAAATCAAAAAGGCATGTGAAGGCGCAAGAACAGGCGCAGTGATTGGCGGTGGCTTGTTGGGTTTAGAAGCGGCAAACGCACTCAAACTATTGGGGTTAGAAACTCACGTTATTGAATTTGCTCCTCGCCTGATGCCCGTGCAGTTAGATGATGGTGCTGGCTTGGTGCTAAAAGAGAAGATTGAAGCGCTAGGGCTAACCGTTCATACCTCGACGGGTACGGAGCGAATTTGCGATGGTGAAACGGCTAAGCATCGTATGGTGTTTAAAGACAAAGATCCTCTCGAAGTGGATGTGATTGTCTTTTCCGCAGGTATTCGCCCTCAAGATGAGCTGGCAAAAATGGCTGAGCTGGAAGTAGGCGAGCGAGGCGGTATTGTGATCAATAACCAATGCCAAACCAGCGATGAAAACATATACGCGATTGGCGAATGTGCCCTTTGGGATCAGAAGATCTTTGGTTTAGTCGCACCCGGTTACACCATGGCGAGAACCACTGCCGATGTTTTGACTGGAATGCCAAGCGAAGGTTTTAAAGGTGCAGACATGAGCACCAAGCTCAAGCTACTAGGGGTGGATGTGGCGTCTATCGGCGATGCACAAATGCAAACCGAAGGCGCACAAGAAATGGTATTGCAAGATGCGGTTGCAGGCATCTACAAAAAGCTGGTGGTTGATGCGAGTGGTACCCAATTGCTTGGTGCAATTCTTGTTGGTGACAACAGCGACTACGATGCGCTCTTACAGTGTTATTTGAACAAAACAGTCCTGCCAGACCACGCGGCGAACCTGCTGTTTGATACCGGAATGCTGGATGGAGAGATGCCAGACAGCGCTATCATTTGTTCTTGTCACAACGTCACAAAAGGCGACTTAGTTGCCGAGATACAAGCTGGCACTACCAACCTGACGGACCTTAAAGCCAACACCAAAGCCGGTACTGGCTGTGGTGGCTGTAGCAATATGGTCAAGTCGGTATTGGATACTCAATTAGCAGCCATGGGGGTAGAGGTTAACAACCACCTTTGTGAGCACTTTGAGCTCAGTCGCCAAGAGATGTTCCATATTTGCCAAGTGGAACAGATTAAAGACTTCGACACCTTAATTGCACTGCATGGCAAAGGGCATGGGTGTGATATCTGTAAGCCGACAGCAGCATCTGTGTTTGCTTCTTTGTGGAATGAACACATCATGGAGCCTCAACATCAATCTCTGCAAGATTCTAACGATGCCTTTATGGCAAACCTGCAAAAAGATGGCTCTTACTCAATTGTACCTCGTGTTCCGGGCGGCGAAATTACACCAGACAAACTCATCGTGCTAGGCGAAGTTGCTCAGCAATACGATCTGTACACCAAAATCACTGGCGGTCAGCGCGTGGATTTATTTGGTGCGCAGTTAGAACAGCTTCCTGAAATCTGGCAAACCTTAATTGATGCCGGTTTTGAAACAGGGCACGCCTACGGCAAGTCGGTCCGCACCGTGAAATCTTGTGTGGGTTCTACTTGGTGTCGTTATGGTGTTGATGACTCGGTCGGATTAGCCATTGAGCTAGAGAACCGCTACAAAGGATTGCGAGCGCCCCATAAGCTTAAGTTTGCCGTATCGGGCTGTACTCGCGAGTGTGCAGAAGCGCAAAGTAAAGACATTGGGGTGATCGCCACTGAAAACGGCTGGAATCTATACGTTTGCGGGAATGGCGGCATGAGACCAAGGCACGCAGATTTGTTTGCATCCGACTTATCCAAATCAGAGTTGATCACCATGATCGACCGAGTATTGATGTTCTACGTCAGCACCGCAGATCGCTTGCAGCGCACGTCTGTGTGGATGGAGAACATGGAAGGGGGCCTAGATTACCTTAAACAAGTGATTTTGGATGACTCTCTCAACCTATGTGACTCATTGGATGAGCAAATGGCGCGAGTCATAGATACCTATCAATGTGAGTGGAAGAGTACGCTGGATAATCCTCAAAAATTGCAACGCTTTCGTCCTTTCTTGAACAGCACGTCGGGCAGCAAAGTCTTGCCGTACCAGCGTGTGCGCGGTCAGCGTATTCCCGTGAAACAGGAGGTGTAAATGGCAGCTTTAACCAAAGTGAAATTGTGTCAGCTTGATGACCTAATGCCGTTCATCGGTGCCACGGTGTTGATTGAAGGCGAGCATGTCGCGTTATTCTACATTCCAGATAGCGGTGTTTACGCCGTTCAAGATTGGGACCCAATTGGTAAGGCTTATGTGATGAGTCGAGGGATTGTCGGTGATATTGATGGTGAGATGTGTGTCGCATCACCACTGTATAAACAGCACTTCAGTTTAAAGAGTGGGCAATGTTTGGAAGACGATGCGCACTGCCTAAAAACGTGGCAAGTAACGATCGACGATAATCAGGTTTGTTATTTAGCCGAAGAATGATCCTCGAAATTAGCTTGCTCGATATGAGTAAATGCTTAGCGTAAGAGACAAGCGAATAAAGCTCCAGAGACTGCACAGTATGGCTCTGGAGCTTTTTACTATTTGGAAGGATTCACTTGCAGTTCGGTATAGCCAGTCGAGTCGTCCATCGCTCTAGTGAACTCAAGTTCTGAGTAAGAATGGATGATCAATTCTGCGGTAGTATCAATCACTGTGCCTTCCAGCAAATGCCCACCCCAAACTCGTCCTTCACGATCAGACACCGAGATATGAACGTGTTGATGCTCAGGCGTCAGGGTTCCCATCACAGATACGATTTCAAATGGCTCTTGTTTGGTTAACGTACTCTCTGCACCTGCCAAACGAAGGTTGAGGTGAAAGATACAGCCAACGCATGAGGCAATCGAGCCTGCTTTGATACCATGCTGCTCGACCAATTTCGCTAGGCTCAGCTTTAAGTCCATGCCTTTGGTAAGGCGTACTGCTATCACTTCAATCGACATGTTATTTCCTAATCAAAACCAGCAAGCAGGAAAGCGCCGTATCCAAGTCGGCATAACGTTTGGCTTTGCCAAGTACGCGCATGCCTTGCATGTTGTTGAGAACAAAACGAGCAAGCTCTTCTGGTTTAAGCGTTTTCGGCACTAAGGTTTCTTTTTGTGCATTGGTCAGCGCATCCGCAATGATGTCGATAAGATGGTCAAACAAAAAATGCCCTTTACGCAGTACATCATCGTCTTCACCTGCGTGCTCAATCAACGCATTTTGAATAAAACACCCACAGCTGCGTGTGCGTTGCAGCTCAGCAAAAGATTTAAGGAACGATTCTAATTCAGGTAAAGACGCGTCGTCTTTTTCCAAATCATTCAGTGAAGGTAGCGAGACCTTCTTCAAGTAAGTATCGAGCGCCTCGTAGTAGAGCTGTTGCTTGTCACCATAGGTGTTGTAAAGACTGAAGCGGTTGATGTTCAACTCGTCGGTGAGATCCGAGATGGACGTGTTCGCAAAGCCCTTGCGCCAAAACACATCCATAGCCACGAGAAGCTTTTCATCTCGGTCGAAGTTGGCTTTTCTTGCCATAAATTACCTGCCTGGGTCTGCTTATCGGGTAATTAAATTGCTTTGGAGGGATGGTACAGAGAACCTCTAGCGTTCGAACTGAACCAATATGATGAATACCCATCTATTCTTGGGTATCAGCCTCCAAATTCATGTGAACTCACAAACGGCATCAAAAATCTCGCTCAGCAAACAGCCCCACAACTGTTTGAAAATTTTTGATAGTGAAGTTCTTGACTGATCGTTTATAAACTGGCTACAGTATATCCTAACCAATCGGTTAGAAAAAGATAAAAGGATGTGAAATGAAGCTCTATGAAACCGCAATGACTCCAAGTTGTAAGCGAGTTAGCATTTTTCTAAAGGAAATCGGTGGCGAGGTTGAGCGAGTTGCGCTGAACGTTCGTGAGGGCGATAACCTATCTGAACCGTTTAAATCGAAAAGCGTGAACGGCAAAGTGCCTCTGCTGGAACTGGATGATGGTAAGACGATCTGTGAAAGCGTGGCGATTTGTCGCTACCTAGATGAAGCGTTTGAAAATGATCTGGCGTTGTTTGGTGCTAACCAGCTCGAACGTGCTCAGGTGGAAATGTGGCATCGTGTGGTGGAGTTCCAAGGACTAAATGCGGCATTTCAGGCGTTTCGAAACATGACCGGAGTTTATGGAGACAGAGAACGTTGCGTTGAAGCATGGGGCGAAGAATCAAAACAACGCGTCTATGAATTTCTGCCTGTCTTAGACAAGCGGCTTGAACATAATGATTTTATCGCCGTAGACCATTTTACTATCGTCGATATAACAGGCTTTATTTTGATCAGTTTCGCAATTAAAGGCCTAGAAATTGATGTGCTATCGACGTCGCCAAACATTGCTCGATGGTATAACCAAATTTTAGCTAGACCTGCATTTCAGAGTTAATGTATTGCAGCGAGTGGATGATAGCTCGCTGCTACCACCTTACCGATTCTTAACTCAGCAGGATATTCAAATTTTTTCAGATTTTTCTTATTTTTTCTCCTATCGCCTATAATTGGAAAAACAACCTCAATTTGCTTCGTTGCGTTTTAGAGCCTTGAGCTCTTGGTCCGTAGACGCTCTCTTTCATCATGGAAAGTCTAATAATAGACAAGGAGAGGTCATGAGTATTCAAGTGAAAACTATCAATAATATTCTAATCGCCCTGTTAATGGTTTCGGTTTTTGGTCTATTCGCACTGTACCTCAATTACACACAGCAGAATGAACAGATTGAAAGGCTGCAAAGTCAGTTAATCGAAAAAGAGCATCAGATACTAATTTCTAATGAAGCGTTGTCTTACACTCGATATCAACACCAATTATTAGCCGAAGACTACAGCCGTTTTAGAAATGAGCAGTCAGTGACTAGTGTTTTGCGTTAGCCAGTAAAGCAACCGTATTAAGGAGGAAGATGAAACCCATTCTTTTGGTCGATGATAGTAAAACAGTCCTGCTTTACATCAGCAGTGCATTGGAAAAGCAGGGCTATGAAGTGGTTGCAGTTGAAGACGGAAGAGCGGCGCTTGAAGTGCTAACCCACCGCCCTGATATTCAGTTTGTGCTGAGTGATTTAATGATGCCTGGAATTAATGGTATTGAATTGTGTCGCCAATTAAAATCTAAAGTTAGCGAGCGTTACATTTTCTTTGTTCTACTGTCTTCTAGAAATGACCAAAGTTCGATCGTGAAAGGCATTGATGCTGGCGCAGATGATTTCGTAGATAAGAAGACGTCTGTAGAGGAACTTCAGGCCAGAATCCGTGCGGGGTTTCGTACTTTAGAGCTGCACAACAAACTCGTTGAGAGAAATAAAGAACTAGATGCGGCCTATCAAACAATTCACCAAGACCTGCAGTCTGCGAGTCATCTGATGGAGCAACTACTCCCTGCTGAATCAACTATCCAAAATATACAGTTTAGTTATGTCTACAAACCATGCTCCCAGATTGGTGGTGATATGTTGGGGTATTTGGAGCTCGATGAACAACATGTTGCGTTTTATGTATGTGATGTTTCTGGTCATGGTATTTCTTCAGCTTTGATGGCTTTTTCTATTCAACAGACACTATCTCAAAGTCAGGGGCCTGATTCGATCACGATGGAGTTGAGAGATGACGGCTATTACGTAAGTGAGCCAGCATCTGTGATTGAACGGCTAAATCGGCGTTATCAGCAAACTAGAAACAGTCAACTTTACTTTACTATGGCTTACGCCATTCTTAACACAAAATCAGGGCAACTTAGCTATTGCACGGCTGGCCACCCCAGGATCTTAGTTTGGCGAGCGAGTACGAAAACGATGGAGCAGATAGGTGATGATAACTTTATCGTTGGTGCAATGCAGCCGATGGAATATAGCGGTAACCAAATTAGTCTAGATGAGGGCGATGCATTGTGGCTTTATTCGGATGGTTTGATTGAAGCGAGGCAGGGTGAGGAGATGTTTTCACTACAACGATTGGCATCGAGTATAAAAGCTGTTTGCACGCTGCCAGTTGAAGATCAAGTGGGAGACGTCTTTAAAAAAGTACAATCTTGGCACAACGAAGATGAGTTTGATGATGATGCCAGCCTTTTACAGGTAAAATGGCATGGTGAGAGGCTCGATTTTAAGGAAAAGAATGTCAAAGAGCGAATTTAAACGAACTTACGGGAGCTCCCTTACTCACTCACGAAGTGCGAGCAAAGACGTTGTTCGGTTTTTGATGGGTCATCAAATCCCCTTAAATGCAATTCAATCATTGGAGCTTTGTGTCGTTGAGCTCATGAATAACGCTTATATTCATTCTTACAGTGAAATAGAAGGCCTGCCAATTGAAGTGGAGTGTAGGGTTGGGGATGACCAAGTGTCCGGTTTCGTGGAACTGAGAGTCTCTGATTGCGGAGCGCCGATCAATGAAAAGACGTTCATCCAACATAAAAATAAACAGATTGAGGCACCTAACTTAATGGATGACGATAGTTGGTCCTCCTCAGGTCGCGGACTGATGTTAGTCGCTCAATTATCTGACCTGTTTACATTGGAAAAAGGTTTCGAAAACAATACGTTTGTTGTAGTGAAAAGGAATAGGGAGAGAAACTAACAACCAAGCAAAGTCGATTTGCTTCACTTGGTCCCTAGCGTTAATCTGACGGTTGCGTTGTATATCATTGTTATTTTGTATTCGTTGTTGGTGCCGGTGATAGTAACGCCTCCAACTCTTCTGGTGTTAGAATATCACTGATGTTTAACATATTACTTTCATCATCTAGCGCCATCTTTGTACGGCTAAGTAAGTACCTTTTTTGAGTTGGTGTTAAGTCTTTGAGAGACTCAATCAACTCCCTGAAATTGCTATTATTCATTGCCATATTTCCCCCAGTTAAGCCTTGAATTTCTTTATTGCATATTCTTCAAGTAAGTGAAGATTTGTTGATTAATTGCAGCTAGCTCTTTAGTAACTATAGCTATATCTGAGCTATCTGGCGCTGTATCGTTTCTGGTTTTTTCTTCTATTCTTTGAAACGCAATGACCGCGGTGTCTTCTCCGAAACTCTCTAGAATGCCCTTTAAACTATGAGCTAATAGATAGAGTTCTGACCAACATTTGCTTGCATATAGCTCATCTATACGCTCTATATCATTCGTGTGATCTTCAAGGTATGTAGAAAAAACAGTGACGATCAGATCTACGTCGTTATCCATGTATGTATTGAGAACATCAAAATTAATCATGTATACCCCTATTAAACGTTGAGGTAGAGGAATGTTTCGGATAATGAAGGCTTAGCCGAAGGTATGAATGGCATAACCAGTATTTGAGCAGAAATAGTTTGCTTGTCGCTTGAGATAAACTTACAAAAAGAAAGTCATTGTTAAAGATATTTTGACTTATATCCAAACGGCAATGGTCGAAATGTAGGGATGAAAAAACTTCAACTCGCGTGTTTTTAACACAAGTAGTAAAGGGGATGTTTCCAAGTAAAACGCCGAGTCGGTAAGTGTCTTGCAGTCCTAGTTTAAGGCTATCGTTACATACGGACGCCAGACGTTCGCCAACTTTGACTATTCCTTCAGTCAAGGCTAACTCTCCTCATTAAGTACAAGTATAAATTAGCAATCTAGTTGCATATTGGCAAGTGATCTGCGGCAAAAAAGGGACTCGCGTCCCTTTTGTATTACTAGCTTTGCTTAGAGTCCTGTTCTATTTGCTTCATAAGCTCGTTGGCTTTCTTCATAGCGCGTCTTGCGCTTGAAGTCCTTCGCTTATTAAGTAATATATCGGAGAAGCGTAAGTATTTATCAGCAGTTTTGAATCTTAAATCGTTAACATCCTGAAAACCAATAGGAAAGTTTTTCGAGAACAGATCCACATCCTTCACCAAGTTATCGAGATGAGTTGTCGTCCTTGCCTTTTCTAGGCGAGAATAAAAGTTTTCAAACTCTTCTTGGAACAGGATTCTAGCGGCATCTTCTGGAAACGGTAGAGGGCTGTTGGAATCTAGCGCTGTCTCATATAATTTCATTTCCAGCACTGCATCTTTCATCGCATTACTTATCTGTAAGTTCTCTTGATGCTCTTCTACGTTTGAAAAGAAGGTGTTCCCAACCTTAATAAGAGCAACAAGTGCAGCTGCGTCTTTCTTTTGGAGTGCTTCAGTGAGGTGCTGACCGAAAACATCGCTAGATAACGAACTTGGCGTGAAAGGATAACCTTGATGAATCTGATTTAACTCATCCTTGAGCTCATAGATGGATTTACTGCCGTCTTCTTTACTGTACCGAGACTTTTCAAGTTGACTATTGATTTGCCTTGCTATCGAAAGTAACGTGGAGTGCTTGCTTGACTGAATATCTAAGGCAAGAACTTCTATTTTATGTGAGTCAGGGTAGTAGGTTTTTGCTTTATCAAGTATGGACTCAATTTCATCATAATTCGGGTAGTTGTTGGCATCAGAATTCAAAACCTGATCAATTTCAGATTCAAACTCGCTGAGAATATAGGTCTTGTGTAAGCGTAATAAGCCAGCCTTAACGACTGGATGTAAGCTTTTTTCACTATTAATCAGTGCTAAACTTTTTTCTGCTGGCGTATCAAGCTGCCACTCTTGTCCGGCAATTTGATCATTTTGCTTGCTAATAACGGTTTCCAAAGTGGCGATGGTTTCTTGTTGCTGCTGATAACCAAATACAATGCCGCTAACTAATAATATACTCGCTGCCGCGCCGCTAGCGATAGGCCAATAGCGCATATTCAATTTGCGTTTCAACTGCTCAGGGGTCAGCTCGTTCGGAATGATGCCAGTTGAAAATACGCTTGAAAATATTGGCCACTTAGATGCGGGCATGTTAGTTGGTTTAGAGACCTTGATCTTCTGTTTGAGAGCTTCATTAACTGGAGTTCTTGCGTAAGGGTGTTTGCAACTCAATAACTCGTAAGCAATACAAAATAGAGCAAACATATCGTCGCTTAAGTTCGGTTCCTTACCGGATAACAGGTTGAGTGATGCATAGTTGGGAGTATAACCAAGCGTTTCAACATTTTCGGATTTACGTTTAGCCGCATATTGATCCTGCTTTAATTGATGAGTTTTAGATACACCAAAATCAAGCAACTTAACGTTACCCTCAGACGTTAAAATCACATTAGCGGGCTTTAGGTCGGCGTGCACTACACCAAGAGAGTGAGCATATGAGAGCGCATCGAGTACCTGATTTAGGATTGATAAAGTTGCATTAAACTTCAGCCCATGCGGCCTAGAACGCTGTATTAAACTCTCTAATGTTTCTCCATTAATATACTCCATAACTAAAAAGTATATTTCGCCATCAACACCAAAATCAAAAACCCTAATGATATTAGGGTGGCTTAACCTTTGAGTTTGTTGAGCTTCACGTATTAACATGCGTGCAGTCTCTGGTTGAGAAGCAAACTCTTTCTGTAATATTTTTAACGCAACGTAGGGTGTTTCTGAACCTGAAGATTCAAGAATCTTATCTTTAGCTAAGTAAACATCGCAAAGCCCACCATGCCCAATAACCGACTCAATTTCATACCGATTTTTAACGGTCGTTCCTATTAAGCTTTCGTTAATAACATCTTTGTTATTATTTAATGAGTCATCTTTATTGTTTTTTTTCTTATTAACTAACGGAGTGTTTTCTTTTTGAGACAGTTTTGTATTTGTTTCATTTTTATTTTTAACGGAGGTTTCATTATTAGTGAGTTTGGTTGATTTAATTGCATTGTCTCGTTTTTGAGTCTTTACAATTTTAGTTTTATCTCCGCTCTCTTCGTTATTTATAGAATTGTTTTTATTACTGTCTTCCATCACAAGAACTCCGTATAAATGATGGGGGAATATATACCTTTCTGCTCAATGAAAAGTCATTATGTTAGAATTTCTCGGCCAAACTAACATTCGTTTTTTTATTGATGAAAGTCTAAGTGTCAAAAATTTGAACTTGGTTGGATAATTAAAATTGTTGAACAATACGTGATTGCTTTGATAAAAAAATGATTCATTATTCCGTGCATGATTTTCAATGGCAGTATTAATGTTTTTATTAATCTTACTGTTAATAAGAAAGTAGTTAATAATAAAATTAAAAATAATATCTAGCAGGTCTTTGGCGAGGTTTACATGAAGTTGGTTTTAACCATAACAAGTTTTCACAAATTTACTCCAGAGATTGAGAGTGAGTTCGTGTTTGAATCAAGTGATGAACATGCCAAGGTTACATTTGGTAGGTCTGAACAATGTGATTGGACACTACCAGATCCTGAAAGAGTGGTATCCGGAACTCACGGAGAACTGATTAAGTTTGGTGACAAATACTTGATAAAAGACCTCTCAACTAATGGTACTTTCGTAAATAATGCTGTAACTCCTGTGGGTCAAGGAAATGAAATAGCACTAAGCAATGACGATATGGTTAGCTTAGGGGATTATCAAATTTCAGTTTCTGTTCAAACAGATACAGATGTATTCAGTCTTGAGACAAGTAAAAGTCTTTCTAGCGCTCCCCCTGAAGTAGTCTCAAGTCCATCGGAAGAGGAATTTGTTGACCTAGGCCTTAGTGCTAGTGAACTATTAAACGAAAGTGTTCCTTCTGACTTTCAGCTAGATATTGGTTTAGTCGATGATTTTATTGATATCCCAAAGCCCGAAAAACAGAGCACCGTATCTGAAACTTTACCGAAAGTTAACCGACAATCAGAGCACCTATCGACTCCCAACTTTGATACCAATGGGGGTGAACTTGCGGCTTTTGTTAGAGGGGTGGGTATAGATCCAATGATGATTCCCAGCGATAACCGAGAGGAATGGTTCGAACAACTGGGGGAGTCATTTTCTTTGATGCTAGTTGGTTTAATGGAAACACTGCATAACAGAGCAGTGTTTAAACAAACAAATCGACTTAGTCATACCGCATTTCGTAAGTCAGAAAATAACCCTTTAAAGTTTTCTGCAAACTTAGAAGATGCGATTCATAACTTATATAACCGTCAAACCGCTAGCTTCTTAAAGCCAAATGCAGCCATTAAAGAAGCATTTAATGACATCGAAAGTCATGAGCAAGCCTTAATGAAAGGTGTTGAAGGTACGGTTTCGAGTGTTATGTCACTTGTTGAACCTACTTCTATATACTCAGATGCTTTAGCGAAAGACACGGTTATTAATAAGGTTATTCCAGCTAGAAAATATGCTCAAAGTTGGAAGAGGTTTGAGGATATTCATGAAAAGTTATCCGATGATATTATCAATAAAGAGTCTCCGTTCTATTTAGAAGACTTCGCTAAGCACTATGAATTAGCATTAAAAAACAAAGGCTAGGAATTAGGGTGATGAAAAAGTTTTACCAATATATTTTGTTATTAATTTCAATAGCTTTATTTGGGTGCTCAGCAGCGAACCTAGTTGTTGATCCATACTCAGATTTAGAAATAGCAGCAAGTCATAACATTAATCCTGATTCAAACGGCAGGCCTTCTCCTGTAGTGGTGTATGTATTTGAATTAACGTCAAATACCATTTTCGAAAGCCAGGACTTTTTTTCTATTTATGAAGAAAGTGAAAAAGTCTTAGGACCTGATTTAGTGAATAAATATGAAGTTTCATTAACTCCAGGTCAGAAAGAAACATATCAAGCAAGTATGTCTCCAAAGACAGAATATTTAGGCATTGTCGTAGCGTTTCGAGATATTGAAAACTCAAATTGGCGACAAGTCATTAAAGTGGATAAGACCGGTTACAACACATATCAAGTATTGTTAGAAGATCTGTCTTTGGTCGTTAAATAACGTTTAGTTGGCTAATTATAAATGACGCAATACTCCAAGACGGCTTGGTGCGAAGGAATGTTTTTACGTCCCCAGCACTTCCAACAACAAGAACGCGCAACCTCTCAAGAATTCAAGGGCTTACATCAGTTAGGTGGGGCTTACAATTGGGGAGTTTGGAAATGTCGAGTAAAAAAACACGCGCTAAAAGATGGTCTTATTGAACTTGAGCATCTTGAAGCTGTTTTGCCAGATATGACGTTGGTTAATACGTTAATATCCAACGATTCAGTTTCGCCTCTACTTATTGATAAAAACACTGAAAATACGTTAGTAAAAATAACTCTCCCTCTTTCAAGTGTTACAGGTAAAAACGTTTCGGATGTAAGCGAATCGATCGTCTCTCGTTATGTACTTCAAGATATCGACGTGATAGATAACCTTACAGGACAAGATGAAGAAACCATCCAAGTTGCAGCCCTTAACCTAGAGTTGAAAGCGAGTAATGACAAATTAGCGGGTTATGTGGAGTTACCTATCTTAAGGATCAAAGAGGTAACTCCTGAAGGGGAAGTTATACTAGACGATGAGTACGTTCCTCCGCTTATCAATCTCCTTAGCGACAAAGTTATGTCAGCCTATCTACGTAACGTTATCGCGATGACAAAGATGCGTGCTGACGTTATTGCGCAGCGCTTGATTAAGGGTAAATCTGCATCGGCATCTGCTGTTGATTTCATCATGCTCCAAATGCTGAACCGATATGAGGCGAAGTTAAAGCATTTCAGTGAGTTAGATAGGTTACATCCACTGGAATTAGCGACGACACTTAAAGGTTACATTGGTGAGTTAGCCACTTTTTCTAATAAAACTAAAAGAGTCCCAAGTTTGCTTGCGTATGATCACTTAGATGTATCAAGTGTTTATAGCGAGTTGAATCAGATACTCAGTCAGTACCTCAGTGTTGTTCTTGACCAAACTGCGACCAAACTTCCGTTGGAGCCTCGCCAGTACGGTATTCAAGTGACGCCACTTCCAGATAAACGCTTGCTTGAGTCATGCCAATTTGTGCTAGCAATTAAAGCAGATACCACAACAGATGAAATAAGACGCCTGGTCCCAGCGCAACTCAAGTTTGGCCCGGCAGAACAGATTCGCGATCTAATTAATAATCAAATCAACGGTATAAACGTAGTGCCGTTGAGTGTCGTCCCGAGACAGATTCCTTACCAAACGGGCTATGTCTATTTCGAAGTTGTCAAGAAAGGGCCATTTTGGATGAGGCTAAAAGATAGTGGCGGTATTGCGCTTCACCTATCAGGGCATTTTCCGAATGCTGAACTTGAGCTTTGGAGTATTAATCAATAGGCGCGCTCAGTATGGAACAAACGATCGTAAAACCAACACCGGGTGGAAGAGCACCCGCATCGAAACCACAATCAGAAAAGTCACTGGATAATACCGTAGTTATCTCAAAAAGCCCTGAATTGGTGAACAATGATTCAGTGGTCGCTTATGGGAATAACTCTCTACTAGCAGAGGCGAATGGCCTGTTATCTATTATCGGTCAAATTCGGTCGACAGCGACTCATTCCGATCCGTTGTTTCTAAAAGAGACATTGGCACAAAAGCTTAGAGATTATGAGAACCGATTACGTCAGCATGACGTTGATTTGGATACCATTGATACAGCTCGTTATTGTTTATGCTGTTCACTAGATGAAGTTGTCCTTAACACCAATTGGGGTGGGCATTCATTCTGGAGTCACGATTCATTACTTAGCTCCTTCTATGCTAGCAGTCAAGGTGGGGAAGCGTTCTTTAAGCATCTTGATAAGTGCATGGCGAAACCAGATGCGAACTTAGATTTGCTTGAACTAATGTATGTGTGCTTATCTCTCGGGTTTCTGGGTCAATACCGTTTAGAAAAAAATGGACTGGAATCGCACCGGAAATTGAGAAGACAGGTTATTGCTACTCTTAAGTCTTATGGGAGAGGAGTCCCTCAGGAGCTAAGTAATAGTATCGACCAACACATTTTGAATGGCTCAAAAGCTTCTGATAGAGCCCCTCTTTGGGTTGTATGTTCTGTAACGGCGGCATTATTGGTCTGCATATATATGTATTTTAGCTATGAGCTAAATAAGGCATCCAATCGCACCTTTTCTCAATTAGTCAATTTGATTCAACCGCAACAACTTAACCAAGATGCAACGTCAGAATCAAAATCAGCGCCAATTGCAGAAAAGATTTCAATGTATCTAGCAACTGAGATCGGTAAGGGGCTAATCAATGTTGAGCCGCTGCAAGACAGGGTAAGAATTTCGTTAAAGTCTCAAGATCTATTTGAATCAGGTAGTGCTGATGTTGTCGCTTACATCCAACCCGTTATTTCTAAGCTTGCGAGAACATTGGAGTCGACCCAAGGCAAGATCATTGTTACTGGTCACACCGACGATAGGCCTATTTTCACGAGTAAATATCCCTCGAACTGGCACCTATCATTAGCTCGAGCCACTGCTATGTCTGAACAACTGATCTCGAATAGTGCATTAGAAGGGCGAGTGATACCCGAGGGATTGGGGGATGCAAGACCATTAGTTGAAAACAGTAGTGATGAAAACCGAGCTATTAACCGCCGGATTGAAATCGACCTTCTTGTCGCGAATTAATAATAGGTAGATAGAGATGCGTATTAAAGAAATTGGCAGAATATTTACTCAAAGATGGTTTCTCGGTCTTATCGGTGTCGCTGCTTGTTCTATTTTCATTTGGGTTGTTGGTCCACTTATTACGATAGCGGGATATGAGCCCCTAAAGAGTGACTTTCAACGGCTAGTCACTATTCTAGTGTTGGTGTTGCTTTGGGCGATATTTAACGTTACCAAGCAGCATAAGCAAAAGGTGAAAGAAGACGAAAGTATTCAAACGTTGCTTGAGGTTGATAGCCAATCAGATAAAGAAGCGGCAAGTGAAATTGACTTAATGCGCGAGCGTATTGAGCAAGCTGTCAAAGTAGTGACGAAAACACACAAAGGCAAGAGAAGCTTGTATGACTTACCGTGGTATGTATTGATTGGCCCTCCTGGAACGGGGAAAACAACCGTATTAAAGCAGTCGGGGTTAGAGTTTCCATTAGGAGACAGCCTTGGCTCTGACTCTATTGCCGGTGTAGGTGGCACTCGTCACTGTGATTGGTGGTTTGCAAATAAAGCAGTTCTTATAGATACGGCTGGCCGGTATACGACACAAGACAGTCAAGAAAAGGTCGACTCTAAAGCGTGGCATGGTTTCTTAGGATTGTTGAAAAAGTATAGAACGCAAAGACCAATTAATGGTGCGATTGTTACGATAAGCTTAGCCAGCGTGATGTCTCAGACTCGAACCGAGCGAAGTCTTCATGCTCGAGCAATTAAGTCGAGACTTCAAGAACTGAAAAACCAGTTAGGCATGCAGTTTCCGATTTACGTATTGCTCACCAAAATGGATTTAGTTGCCGGTTTCAATGAATTCTTTGCCGATTTAAGTAAGGAAGAACGAGATGATTTATTTGGTTTCATGTTCCCTCGTGAAGTGGATGATGAAAGAGGCGTTATTTCTCTATTCAACAAAGAGTTTCATGGCATGTTGGAGCGCCTTGATGCCCGTATGCTTAGAATACTTGAAACTGAGGACGATTTAGATAAACGCGCGCTTATCTTTGAATTTCCAAAGCAATTAAGAGTGCTACAAGCTAATCTTGACGAGTTTTTAGCTGAAATTTTTGCACAAAACAGTTTTGAAGAGCCTGCCTTGATTCGTGGTGTGTTTATGTTGAGTTCGGTTCAAGAAGGCTTACCAGTCGATAAGCTGACGAATGAATCAACCAATGGACTTGGGTTAAATCGTTTAGCTCTAGCAAAGAGTCAGACTGGTTCTCATAGTTATTTCGTAAAGAATCTTTTTGACAAGGTTATTTTCAAAGAGCAACTGTTAGGAACAGTTAATCGTCACTATCAAAAGCAGTCAGGTTGGATGCGTCGAGGTGTTTACATTGGATGTACAACGCTACTGCTAGGAGCTTCTGCGCTTTGGTTTATGAGTTATAAGTGGAACTCACAGTTAATTGTCGATACCAATGAACAAGCTAGCCATATTGATGCACTGATTGGCGCTCAAAGTTTAGATTTTGAAGCGGATATTGTTTCAGCTGTAGAAACATTAGATAGGTTGATGACGCTTCCTCTCGGAAAGCAAAGCAACTACGGTGATGCCGACTCTGTAAAGAGGTTTGGTCTCTATCAAGGAGACAAAGTATCTCAGGCGGCAAACAATGCATATTCTGATGCTTTGACCCAATATTTCGCCCCTTTGCTTCTTGATAGCCTGGTGTCAGAAATGGAGAGCAATCAACAGCATCGTGAGTATTTGTACGAAACGTTAAAAACGTATTTGATGTTATTCAATCCAGACAAATATCAACAAGATGAAGTGTTGGCTTGGTTTAACTTTTATTTCGAACGTCAATATCCGGGTGAGCTAAACGCAGACTTAAGAAGACGCTTGCTACAGCACACTCAATATTTATTAGGCAACGATGGACAAGGCTTTACTTACAACACTGCTGCTGTGACGAGTGCTCGAGAAGTGTTGACTCAAATGTCTCTACCTGAACGTGCTTATCAGCGAATGAAAATACAATTTTCTAAGAGTCATGTACCTTCATTTCGCTTGACTGATGTATTGGGACCTAAAGGGCTTGAGCAGTTCGAGCGAGCTAGTGGAAAACCGCTATCACAAGGCATTTCGGGTTTCTACACGTACAATGGTTTTCATAGCATTTTTCAGATTCAGATCAACCGTACAGTAAAAAGCCTAATGGAAGAGAACTGGGTTTATGGTGACGATCTTAAGGCTCATGAAATTGATCAAGATAGTGCCATCCAAGGCGTTCAGTCACGATACTATCAAGATTATGTTAATGAATGGAAAACGTTGATCGAAGATATTCAATTGAAGCAGGCTCCGAGCCTAGAACTTGCGACAGAGCAAGCGAGGGTTTTATCTGGAGTTGAAAGACCAATCGAATCTTTGTTGAGAGCAATCCAAAAAGAGGTTGCTCTATCAAAAGTATCATTGTCAGAAAATCAAAAAGCCGCTTCTGAAGTTGCTGGTAAAGTTGCCAAAGTTAAGTTTTCAAATACGGCAGATAGACTAGACATGTATTTACCTGAAGAAAACGGTTTCAATGTTGCTCTGCCAGGTAAAGAAGTCGAATCGCATTTTTCAGAGATCTTACGCCTTGGTGAGCAAGACTTTGATGATATTCAACAAGCAATGGTTAACTTGCGTTCGTATTTAAGTGACTTATCAAGCTCTGGTAACAATCAGAAAATTGCCTACAAAAGTATTTTAGATGGAACCGTTACACAAGATGTCGCAGCTTCCTTTGCTCGTGCTAAAGAACTTTTGCCGAGACCATTTAATCAATGGCTAGGTGAGCTTTCTCAAGAGTCGGTTAAGTTTGCGGAGAGCGGTTCGAAGGATCATCTAAATCAACTTTGGGTAACACAGGTGGTCCGCCCTTATCAGCGGACTATTGCTGGCAGATACCCATTCGAGCCCAACGCGAGCAGAGAAGTTAGATTGAAAGACTTTAAGCGATTCTTTGGTTATGGAGGTACGCTTGACGCATTCTTCCAAGAATACCTCGAACCGTTTGTGGATACTTCGAAAAGTCGTTGGCGATTAGAAAAGGAAATTGGAGTTCGTCCAGAAACACTAATGGTCTTTCAAAGAGCGCAACGTATCAGGCAGTCTTTCTTTGAATCTGATAATTCATTACGCGTAGAGTTTGGGATGAAGCCTGTTTATCTAGACCAGCACATTACTCGATTTGTCTTAGAGTTGGGTGGACAAGATTTGGTTTATAAGCATGGACCAGCAAGAGCTAAATCGTTGAGTTGGCCTGCCGGTCAAGATCAGACTCGAATTGTGTTCACACCACCTGAATCTAAACGCGAAATTGCGCATACCTATGAAGGTGAGTGGGGCATATTCAAGCTTTTGGATCAATCACTTAAAGCAAGGCCAGAATCGCGTAAAGACAATATAGTTATGATTGATTTAAAGGGAAACAAGGTGCAACTAGAGCTTATTCCTTCTAGTGCCATTAATCCGTTTTGGTCAAATGAAATGGAGAGGTTCAGATGTCCACGAACCTTATAACATCAGGCTGGGGATATATCGGCAAAATGCCTGCAAAAGGGGACTTTGTGAAAGATGGTTTATCACAAGATTTCTCGGAGCGTTGGCATGATTGGCAACAGGCGGTTATTGCAGTCAGCAGGGAACAACTGGGTGAAAGCTGGAATGAGCACTTTTTAACGGCTCCTGTGTGGCACTTTGCTTTGGATATTAGCTATTTAGAAGACTCAACCTACATTGGTAGCATGATTCCTAGTGTTGATGCATGCGGTAGATACTTTTTCTTTACTATAGCTCGTGCCGTAAAAGGTGAAGCTGCGCAATATTGGGGTGACAGAGCTTGGACAGAGGACAGTGCCGCTCTTGCTCTTTCAGTACTTGAGGACGACTTTGTCTTTGATGTTTGGCATAAGAGTACTCAAGAAAAAAATGACCTCGTTGCGAATGTAACAAGTGAAGTGAGGCCTCTAGAGTTTCTTTATCAAAGCCAAATATCTACAGTTTTTCATGATCACGGCAATACTGATCAAAATACGCTTTTGAATTACCTCATTAAAGAAAAATTGAGTAAACCATGTTTTTGGTGGACTGAAGGTTCAACGAAGGTTGAACCATGCATGTTCATTACTAGTGGATTTCCTTCAATTGGTCAGTTTTCAGCCATGCTTGATGGCGGCTGGAAAAAGTGGAATTGGTAGGATAGAAGAATGAATTGGAACTATTTTACCTTTGCTAAATCGCACGCAGGAAAAGTACGCCCTTATAACGAGGATGCTCTGTTGGATATGACAGAACAGCATATTTGGGTGGTTGCCGATGGAATGGGTGGACACAGTGCTGGCGATATAGCAAGCCAGATGCTAGTGGATAGAGTCGCGCGCCACATGCAGGATGTCTCCAATACTAGTATCGATGATATCCGAAGAGTGGTTCAAGAAGCGAACTTAGAAATTTACCAATACGCACAAAATCACTTAGACGGTAAAACGATGGGAACAACACTTGTTTTGTTGTTTATTCAGGATGGGTATTACCACTGTCTTTGGGTGGGTGATAGCCGAATTTACCAGCTTAGAAGTGGTAATTTTGTCCAAAAAACACGTGATCATAGTCAAGTCATGGACTTAGTGGATCAGGGCTTATTGGCATTTGAAGATGCCGAATCTCACCCTCTTGCAAATGTTATTACCAGAGCTGTTGGGGTCGACGAAAGTGTCACTATTGATCAAGTTTCAGGGCAGTTGGCTGACGGCGATCAGTTTCTACTCTGTAGCGATGGACTCTCTAAGGAACTTACGAGTGAGGAAATTCATCGGACATTGTATGCAGACTCAGTCAACCAAGCTGGATTAGCGCTCATGCATTCGGCTTTGGTTCGGGGCGCAAGTGATAACGTAACTTGTGCTTTGATCAAAGTTCGCCAAGCGCAAACGGAGTGCGAAACAGTAACTAGAGAAGACGCGACAATACCTGTCTTTCTAAGAGGGAGAGCTTATGAGTAATGAAATGTTTGATTGGTATGAACAAGCGTTGGCCCCTATATCTCAAGAAAATCCTACAGGTGTTGATCCTAGAGAGGATGTATCACCACAGTCTGCTTACTATCGGTTGAAAGATCAGCGTATGGCCGCCCGCAACGCTGAACGTAATGCTCTTATAGAAGAAGAAAGTATCTATACCCACAGTAATTTATGGCGAGTATTTATTGAAGATGTCCCAGAAATACTCACGAATCAGTCTAAAGATTTGGAATTTGTTGCCTGGCTTATAGAAGCCCTAACTCGATTGTATGGTTTTCGTGGTATGGGCGTTGGCTACAAACTCGCAACCAGTTTAATTGAGAACTTTTGGGATGATCTGTACCCAATGCCTGATGAAGATGGTATTGAGACAAGAATATCGGCGATTATTGGCCTCAATGGTATCGATAGTGAAGGAACACTTATTTTTCCAATTGCTTGTATACCATTGACTGACTTAGGCGTGGAGCAAGCTTATGCCTATTGGGAATATCAGCAAGCTATAGAGCTTGAGCGCTTAGACGAAGATAAGCGCCGAAATCGAGTCGAGCTTGGAGCTGTTGAGCTATCTGAAATTACAACTACGGTTAAGTCGACTTCTGATACGTTTTATCGAGAATTAATCACGGATTTGGAGTTCGCTAAGGAATCATTTAATGAATTCAGTCAGCGATTAGATGAAGCGGTCGGTGATGTGACTCCTAGTTCTTATATATCAAAAAGACTTGAATCAATACACTCGGCATTAAAGCACCTTCTTGGAGATCGTTTTAATCAACCACAAGCAGTGATTGAAGAGCTAGAGGATCTTGATGAATCTTCTTCTGAACAACCGTTAAGTTCACAAAGTTGTGATGCATTATTAGCGACAAACATGAAATCACGAGAGCAGGCAATTAGACAATTGCAGCAAGTAGCTGATTTCTTCCGAGAGAGTGAACCTCACTCACCAGTTTCTTACTCCATCGAACAGATCATTCGTTGGTGTGGGATGCCTCTGCCGGAGTTACTGGCGGAACTTATCTCCGACGGGGATGCAAAGAAAAGCTACTTCCGTTTGGTTGGCATAGCAGAACAAAATGAAAATTAATAAAGGGAGAATGGTATGACGAGTATCCACTCGAAACTATCACGAGTACGGAAGCCTCGTGTCCACATTACCTATGATGTTGAAACTGAAGGTACAACTCTTAAGAAAGAACTGCCTTTTGTTGTAGGTGTAATGGGTGATTTCGCTGGTCAAAACACAGAAGCGTTGAAGCCATTAAAAGACCGCCGTTTTATTCAGATCGATCGAGATAACTTTGACGATGTACTCAAAAAAATGAATCCATCGGTGAAGTTTAAAGTTGCGAATAAGCTTGCGAATGACGATTCACAGTTTGAGGTCGATTTAAACTTTAAATCAATGCAAGACTTTGAGCCTGCTGCGATCGTAAATCAAGTTGATCCACTACGCCAATTGATGGAAACGCGTAATAAACTGCGTGATTTGATGACAAAAGTTGACCGCTCAGAAGAGCTTGAAAATATCCTAGAGGATGTTTTGAACAATACGGACAATCTGGCAAGACTTGCAGGCGAGTTAGATCTTGACAAGAAAGCGAAGTCAGACAGTACTGAAGGAGCGGAATAATGACGACTGAAGCTGAAAAACAGTTAGATCCAACAGTTAATGAACAGACAACTTCATTCTTAGATCAAGCTATTGGTGCGACTAAGCAGACCGAAGCTTCTCGTGCTGAGGAGCTGATTAAAACGCTCGCTGAAGAAGCAATGAAAGGGACAGTTACTTGGAACAAAAACCTAACAGTAACTTTTCGTGAAGCGATTAATTTGCTCGATAGGCAGATTTCTGATCAGTTGTCTGAAGTAATGCATCACCCAGAATTACAGAAACTCGAAGGTTCTTGGCGCGGCTTAAATTATCTAGTGATGAATTCAGAGACCAGCTCTACTCTGAAAGTTCGCATGATGAGTATGACCAAGAAAGAGCTACATAAAGACTTGAGCAAAGCTGTTGAGTTTGATCAAAGCCAGATCTTTAAAAAGGTTTACGAGTCTGAGTTTGGTAGTGCTGGTGGTGAACCGTATGGTGCATTGATTGGAGACTATGAGTTTACCAACCACCCAGAAGATATTGAGTCGTTACGCCTAATGTCAAATGTAGCGGCTTCTGGTTTCTCTCCATTCTTGTCCGCGGCTTCACCAGCACTATTCGGCTTTGATGAGTGGACTGAGCTGTCAAAACCACGCGACCTAGATAAGGTATTTGAATCACTAGAATACGCCCAATGGCGTTCGTTCCGCGAGAGTGCCGATTCGCGCTTCGTTAGTCTGACGATGCCAAAAGTCCTTGCTCGTTTGCCATACGGACAAGCTACCGCTCCAGTCGAAGAGTTTGGGTTTGAAGAGTTCGAAGTAGATCCTGTTTCAGGTATTGCTGTTAACGCTGAACATAACGACTACTGTTGGATGAACTCTTCGTATGTTCTTGGTGTTAAGTTAACCGACGCATTTTCAAAATATGGATTTTGTACTGCCATCCGTGGTGCAGAAGGCGGCGGTCGAGTGGATAACTTGCCAACGCATTTCTTCATGAGTGATGATGGCGACCCTGATATGAAGTGCCCAACAGAGATTGGTATTACCGACAGACGTGAGGCGGAGCTTGGTAAGCTTGGTTTCTTACCGCTTTGTCACTACAAAAACACCAACTATGCAGTGTTCTTTGGTGCGCAAACCTGTCAAAAACCAGCGAACCATGAATCCCCTGAAGCAACGGCCAATGCGGCCATTTCTGCCCGCCTACCTTATATGATGGCAACATCTCGTTTTGCGCATTATTTGAAAGTAATGGCTCGAGATAAAATTGGTAGCTTTATGGAAGCAGAAGACGTTGAGTCTTGGCTGAACCGCTGGATCCTAGGTTACGTCAATGCTTCTGAAGGCGGTGGTCAAGAGATCAGAGCGAAATACCCTCTAGCAGACGCTCGTGTTCAGGTTAAGGAAATTCCTGGCGCACCTGGTTCTTACAATGCCGTAGCATGGCTGAAACCTTGGTTGCAAATGGAAGAACTGACGACATCTTTGCGACTTGTGGCCAAGATCCCTCAGTCAGGTGGATAAGAAATGAATTGGCTGGTCGAAAGGCCAGCCATGACCAATCTTTATGTTCTAGATGGAATTAGCAGTGTCACTTAACTTTCGCGACCCTAGCAAGCTAAAACATGAGTTCAGTACCGGAGGCTACGCTGAACTTGATAGCCCGTGGTTGACTCGATTCAATGAATCTTCTGATCTTGTAGCGTCAGCGCGAATTTGGTTAGAAGGTACACGTTCAAGAGATTTGGACAGCTTTCGTCATAGTGTGATGAACACAATTAACCGCATTGATGAGCTATTAGAATCTCAACTCAATGAAATATTACATCATCCTGAGTTTCAACAGCTCGAAAGGGGGTGGGTTGGAGTTAGGTATTTATGTGAACAGGTTGATTCTCGTTCATCGGATTCTGTAAAAGTTAAGGTTTTAACGGCGACATGGAATGAAATCAGTAAAGATGCTTTAAAAGCCATCGAGTTTGACCAATCAGCACTATTTAAGTTGCTCTATCAAAATGAATATGGCACGGCAGGGGGAGAACCCTTTGGTGTGGTGGTTGGAGATTATCAGCTTCGCTGTGATCCTAGTAAAAATTATTTTGATAGAGATCTGTCTGTGTTGAGTAAGATCTCTCAGTCTGCAGCTGCAGCATTCAGCCCATTTATCATGTCTGCGTCGCCAGAGATGTTTGGTGTTGATAGTTTCGCTCAACTCTCTGCGATAAGAGATATAGCAGCCCAATTTGAACAGGAAGATTATGCAAAGTGGCGTAGTTTGAGAGACAACGATGATGCTAAATTTATTGGTTTGACTGCACCTAACGTCTTGTTCCGTCAGCCATACAAAAGTGATGGCTCGCGGAATGATAAATTCAACTTTCAAGAACACATCTACGACTCCAACCGAGATTTGCTGTGGGGGAGTAGTGCGTACTGTTTTGCTGCCGTATCAATTAGAGCATTTCAGGAACATGGTTGGTTCACGCATATGCGAGGGATTAAACAAGGCGATTACAGTCAGGGTATTATCGTCGCTCCTACAAGGAGCACGATGCGTGTTAATGGCAAGAATGACCGTGAAAGATGTCCGTTAAACTTGAAAATCTCTGAGAGAAAAGAACAAGAATTGTCTGAGTGCGGTTTTATTTCTATTTCTCCAATACCTGAGACCGATATGGTAGGGATGACCTCGAATGTATCTCTCTACAAGCCCAAACAATACGCAGAAAAGCATATTTCAACGAATGCAAAACTGACATCGATGTTGCAATACACATTGTGTGTATCGCGAGTCGCACATTATCTCAAGGTTATGGGGCGTGACAAAATTGGTGGGTATCAAGACGCGGAAAGCCTAGAGCGTGACTTTCAACGCTGGTTACACCAGTACACTACCGCATCAGATGAAGCGTCTGATGAGCTTCGGGCTAAATACCCCCTAAATGAAGCAAAAATTACAGTTCGAGAGAAAAGAGAAACTCCTGGACATTATTACTCAGTTATCCATTTGCGACCGCATTTTCAACTCGATCAAATGGTATCTAGCATTAAATTAATTACCGAATTATCACCAGAGCACATGGTGTAAGGAAATAACAATGACTCAATGGAAAAATGCTTTGTCCCAAGGCCTATTGCAACACGCTCTAGAGCAATTAATTGATGAAATTAAAGCAACGCCTAAAGATGCGAGCTTGAGAAGTTCTTTCATTGAGCTTCTGTGCATTGATGGGGACTTCGAGCGTGCGGACGCTCAGCTCATGCAATCGATTAAATTGTTTCCTGAGTATCTGCCTGGTGCAAGTCAGCTGCGACATTTAGTGAAAGCAGCTCAAGCTAGAAAGGATTTTATTAATGGTGCGGCTAGTGCCAAAGTATTAGGTGATGAGGAATTAACTAAAGATCTTGTTCGATTTAATCTTGCTCTCGGAAATCAAGAGTACGAAGAAGCGTCACGTCTATCACATCGCATTGAAGAGCATCGTACTATTAAAGGGTTTAACGTAAACGGCACAAACTACGAAGATGCTAGAGATATTGATGATCGTTTAGGTGGTTACATTGAACTGTTTTCTACAGCAGGTAACTATTTTCTTGTACCCATATCGAGCATCCATACGCTAGAAGTTAAAGCACCTACTTCTTTGTTAGAGAGTATTTGGCGACCTGTCGAGTTTGATATCGATGGACTTGGTGAAGGCGAAGGCCATATGCCTTTGACGTATGTCGACTCAGAGACCGATGCGCAAAAGTTAGGTCGAGAAACGGATTGGAAGCAGATTGGTGAGCAAGAATCTTTTGTTGGCTTGGGTCAAAAATGTTGGTTAGTCGGTGACTCAGCGCTTCCAATCTGTGATTTGACTACATTATTAGAACAGAAACAAATAGCGTAGAAATATCATGTCGTTAACCGTTTCTCTGCTCGACAAATTGATAGATAGTGATCCTCTCACTCGAGATGAGAAAGACTTCCCTGCAAGCCAGCAACAGATGTTGAGCAGCTTACTTAGAGATCTAGAGTCGATGCTGAATAGTCGTATTGGATGGAAAAACATTCCTGATGATCTTCTAGAGGTTCGTTATTCAATATTGAATTATGGGCTGCCAGATTTTTCCTCAATGCCCTATAGCAGCCAAGAAGGGCAGAATCAGCTTTGCGACATCGTTCATGATGCAATTAAAGAGTTTGAGCCGAGGTTAAGGAACCCTCATGTCCAGATTTCGGACGAGAAAAACGCTATTGATAGGGTATTGAGGTTACAGATAAATGCCACTTGCTTAATTGATAACAGTATTCATGAAGTGCGATTCAATTCTGAAGTAGAGCCGGTAAATTTAGGTATGAAACTGAGTAGAGCAAAATGAGTGAAGAGTTTCTCAAGTACTATAATCGCGAGTTAGCTTATTTGCGTCACAAAGGGCAAGAGTTTGGTGAGCAGTATCCCAAGATTGCCGCGAGACTTCGTATTAGTGAGGAACAGGTTGACGATCCACACGTAGAAAGATTGTTAGAAGGCTGCGCATTCCTAACAGCAAGGATTAGACAAAGCTTAGACAATAGTTACCCTCAGTTTACAGAGTCTTTGATGGGACAGTTATATCCGGATTTTCACGCCCCAATCCCGTCAATGTCAGTCATTAAAATGAGCTGTTCTAACTCCACTTCCTCTTATTTTGATGTAGAAGAAGGCGAGCGAGTTGTTATCGGTGCTCCTGGATATCATGAGTGCGAGTTTAGAACTTGTTATCCGGTCAGAATGTATCCTGTTGATGTGACCTCTGGCGTTTTTAAAAATGCGCCTTTCAAGCCAGTTGGCTCACGATGGGAAAGCAATGCTCATTCAGTTTTGAAAGTACAGCTCACGGCTCAAGATGAAGAGACTCCTCTTGGTGAAATGGGGGTAGAACGGCTGCGCTTCTATTTAAACGGTCAATCTCAATTGACTTTTAAGCTCTACCAAATGCTGTTTCAAAACCTAATTGGTTTATCTGTTGTTGTGGATGGCAAAGAAGTTCGTCCTTTAACCAAAAGACATCTTTCTGAAGTGGGATTTTCAGAAGATGAGAAAGTTGTGCCATACAGTAAAAGAAGCTTTTCAGGAGCAAGATTACTTGTTGAGTATTTACACTTTCCTGAGAAGTTTATGTTCTTTGATATCACCGAACTTGGATTATCAGAGCTAGATCTTAGAGAGCAAGTCGAACTGTATTTTTACTTTGATACCAACGATGACTGGCTTCCAAAGCAAGTGGACGAAGAAAGCTTAATGGTAGGCTGTGTGCCTGTGATCAACTTATTTAAAAGTATTATGGAGCCTAAGCGTATTCTACCAACTGAATACGATTACCACTTGTCTCCACAATACCAAGAAGCTGAAAGTAATGAGGTTGTCTCAATTTCTGACGTAACGTTGAGAAACTGGAACAAAACGTACCACAATTTGCCATGTTATCACGCTGGTGAGCACACGCATTATACGAACACTAGTGAGATTTATTGGTTGATGAGACGTGAGGATAAGAACTGGGCTGGTGGGTATGATGAGCCAGGTAGAGAAACTTACATTTCTTTTGTTGATAAAAAACATCAATTGTTCAGCCCGGATAGCCGGGAAAACTGGTTAATGTACGTGGAAGCTGAGTGCTGTAACCGCAACTTAGCGCAGAAACTTCCATTTGGAGGTGGGCTGCCGCAAGTATCTTTACCGGAGGTAAATGACAATTTCGAATCTGTTCGTTGTTTAGTTTCTTTATCAGAAACTATTCGGCCAGAAATGGATGAAAGCACACGATGGCAGTTAACTAAGCTTTTAACTTTAAACCATTTTACCGAGGAAGATGGTTTAGCAACTTTGAAGCAGACCCTTAATCTCTATGCATTTTCTGGGACAGCAGAAACGAAAGCGGTAATCGATGCTTTAACTAAGTTAGAGTTTGAGCCTACTACAGGAAGAATTAGTCAGAAAGGCAAAGTTGGATTTGCGCACGGTATAAAAATTATTTTGACGGTTTCTGATCAAATTTTACCTAAAGAGCAGATCTTTCTCTTAGGTAGTGTTTTATCTGTTTACTTCTCGCAATATGCTGAAATTAACATTTTTACGCAGTTAGAAATAAGACTTAAGTCCACAGGAAAGTCTTTCCACCTATGGCCCGCATTAACTGGCGATAAGGTGTTGCTATGAGCGCGGAACAATTTTATCGAGAATTAAAGCAACATCCATTGTTTGAAGCGATTCATCTTATTGAACACGAAGTTCTGCAAGCAGAGGCGCAAATAGGAACAGATGCGTTACCGAAGCATGAAAAGCTAAACTTAAAGGTTAATCCATCATTAGGTTTTGAAAATGCTCAGCTTTGTGAACTGAAAAATATAGATGACAGCAAGTTAGAGATTGAGACCAATTTAATAGGCCTAACGGGTGAGCAAGGTGTGCTTCCCCAGCACTATAGTGAATTGGCTTTACATCGCCAAAAAGAAGGTGATACGGCTATGGTGGACTTCTACGATATTTTCAATCATCGCTTATTATCTCTTTATTATCGATGTTGGCAATTGAGTCAGCTGACTGTTCAGTCTCGTGCGCATGCGCAGGGCGCGCGTTCGCCGTTAGAAAGCTGTAAATCGGCATTAACTGGGAAAAGGAGTTCACTGTCCCGGCACTATGGTGGTGTGTTTGCTTCACCAATGAGAAGTAAAGGTGGACTAAAAAGTATTCTTGAATGTTTATCTGGATGCCAAGTAAAAGTTCATGAATTTCAAGGACAATGGTTACACCTTACGAAAGAAGAGCAAACACGCCTTGCATCCCGAACTATGCCTGAAGGGCAGTTTGCTCAACTTGGTTTAGGAGCTTCTTTGGGTTCGAAAGCATGGAATATCAACGCGGGGACAACAATAGAATTTCTGCCAAAAGATAAACAGCTAGTTAGTAAATTGCTTCCTAACCAACCCAATATAGCAATCATTAAGAACGCTGCTTATGAGTTGATTGGAAAACATAAACAACTGAAGTGGCAGCTCACCACCAAACATAGTTTGCTACCACAAGCTTGTTTATCGAAACAGCAGGGGCAGTTAGGTATTGGTTCTGTGCTTAAAAAACACGAACGTACAAAAGATCGAACTATAACAATTACTATTTAAAGGAAATGTAATGGCTTCACTCTCACTTTCAGCGTTGGTCGAAAGATTGTCTCCTCAGGCTAAGGAAACACTTGAACAGGCAGCTGCGATGGCAAGCTCCCGAACTCATCACAGTATTGAAATGTCTCACTGGTTAATGATGATTATCCGCCATCCTGACGATATTTACTCTGAAGTTTTTGACGAATTTGATGTCGATAAAATCAAGGTTGAAACCGATATTCAAAAGGCATTAGAAAACTACAAAACAGGATGCCAGTCGGTGCCAGGGCTATCAGCTCATACGGTGACTGTTATGCAAAATGCCTTGTTATCTGCAACCATTGAATTCAATCAAGAACAGTTGGGGTGCATCCATCTTTTATTTGCCTACTTGTCTGATGATACGTTAGTCAACATGGCTGGTTCGATTAGTCCTGAACTAAACAAGATAGAACCATCTCGCTTATTGAACTTTAAAGAAAGTAATGCCCCTCAATCAAGATCGAATGACTTAGCGCAGTCAAACGCGAATTCCGCCTTGAATCAATTTACAACAGACCTTACTGAGCAAGCTAGGGAAGGTAAAATAGATCCGGTGATTGGTAGAGATAATGAAATTCGTCTAATGATCGATATTTTATTAAGACGCCGACAAAACAACCCGATTCTTACGGGAGAAGCTGGCGTTGGAAAAACAGCCGTTGTTGAAGGTTTGGCGCAAAAGATCATTGATGGCGATGTACCTCCCGCTCTGCAAAATGTGGCGATTAAGTCTCTGGATTTGGCATTACTGCAAGCCGGCGCAGGCATGAAAGGTGAGTTTGAAAACAGGCTTAAGAACCTTGTGAAGGAAGTAAACGACGCTCCACAGCCTATTATATTGTTCATTGATGAAGCTCATGGCCTAATTGGCGGTGGTGGGCAAGCGGGCCAAGGTGATGCGGCGAATATTCTGAAGCCAGCATTAGCGAGAGGCGAACTCAGAACGATAGCAGCAACTACGTGGGCAGAGTATAAAAAGTATTTTGAAAAAGATGCAGCTTTAACTAGGCGTTTTCAAGTCGTAAAGGTTGATGAGCCAGCCCCTGAGCTCGCGATCGAAATGTTACGAGGCTTACTTGATGTAATGGCACAACACCACGATGTTCATATCACTAACCAAGCTCTCAATGCAGCGGTCCAACTCTCAGCTCGATACATTAATGGTCGTCAACTGCCAGATAAGGCGGTTTCTGTTTTGGATACGGCCTGTTCTCGAGTTGCGTTAAGTCAGTCATCTACACCGGGAGGTCTAGATGCGAAAAGAAACAAACTTAAAGCAAAGCAAGCTGAGTATGAGCATCTTAGCCAAGAGAATCGATTAGGAGCATCTCTTGATGTACAGCTGCAAAGTGTCCGAAAAGAGATTGATGCGCTATCTAATGACATTATTGAATTAGAAGTACTTTGGGAAAAAGAAAAAGAATGGGTAAGTGAAGCTAAGTCACTTAGAACCCAAATAATCCAGGAGGGTTCTGAGACTGCGAGAGACAAGTTACAAGAGCTTGAAAATAACCTCTCCGCTAACTCACAGCCCTTAGTTTTTTCGCATGTAAATGAAGCGCTAATCGCAGAAGTTATTTCGGATTGGACCGGTATACCGCTGGGTAAACTTCAGGATGATGAAATCCAAGCAGTATTGGGTTTGAAAGAAAGTTTGTGTAAGCGAGTTGTCGGGCAGGATCACGCTTTAGAGCTCATGTCTGAAGTGATAAAAACCGCGAGTGCGCAGCTCACGGATGAGACACGACCAAATGGTGTATTTCTCCTAACCGGACCAAGCGGAGTGGGTAAAACCGAATCGGCTTTGGCGATTGCAGAGAAAGTGTATGGTAGTGAAGAAAATGTCACGACTATCAATATGTCGGAATTTAAGGAAGAGCATAAAGTCTCATTGCTATTAGGTTCTCCTCCTGGTTATGTCGGTTATGGAGAAGGAGGTGTACTGACTGAAGCTGTTAGACGTAAACCTTATAGTGTAATTCTCCTCGATGAAATGGAAAAAGCGCACCCTGGTGTTCAAGATATTTTTTATCAGGTATTTGATAAAGGCTCAATTAAAGACGGTGAAGGTCGAGATATAGACTTTAAAAACACTATTATTATTATGACCGCGAACACAGGGACCGAAACGACGATGTCTTTGTATTCTGATCCTGATTTAGCGCCTGAGCCGTCAGCACTAAAAGATGCTTTACGCGATGATTTGTTGGTTGACTTTAAACCAGCATTTTTAGGGCGTGTGAATGTATTACCTTATTTGCCTCTATCAAGAAAAGTATTGATAGAAATAACAAAATTAAAGTTGGATAAAATTACGACTCGTATTCGTAAGCACTATAACGCTGACCTGTTTTTTGATGAGGAACTAATTAATGATATTGTAGACAATAGCAATGAGTCTGGGAGTGGTGCGCGTGTGGTACAAACAACCATAGAAAATACATTGCTTCCGAAGATTTCTCATGAAATATTGCATGCAATTCTTAATGATAAGACGTTTGATGAAATTATTGTTAAAGGTACAACTAGTGGACTCGATGTCTCAATAGTTTAACATCCTTTACACTCTCAATAATAATTGGGAGTTGGTTCATATTAACTATTATTTTTTATAAAAAACGCTTAAATTCAATCTTATTTAAAGATATAACAGGGCGTATTTAAAATGAAGTTTTTGATACATTAATCACTAATTATCACCAAACGTCAGATAATTAAATTACTACGATATATGTCAATTAATAATGCTATAGGAGATTAGCATGCAGTCTAATACGTATCTTAAATACGCAGATATTAAGGGTGAGGCAACAGCCGAGCAATACAAAGATTTGATTACACTACTATCTGTAGATTGGAGTGTAGGTCGTGAGATCTCATCATACACTGGTACAGCGATGGACCGTGAAGCGAGCGCTACTCGTCTATATGATTTGACTATCACCAAACTTCAAGACCGTTCTTCTCCTGACTTATTTAAAGAAGCGACGATTGGTAAAGGTAAACCAGCGGTTTTCCATATTACTAAGCAGGGTGAGAAGGTTGAAGAGATCATGAAGATCGAACTGACTGATGCGATGATTTCTAACTACTCAGTTTCTATCCAAGACGATCGTCCAGTTGAAACTATCACAATTTCTTACACAGAAATGATGATGACAGTGACTCCTACTGACGATAAGAACAACACTTCTGCTCCATTGGTATACGGCTACAGCGGTGTTAAAGGTCAACAAATGTAATTTTCATGCGGGGGAGTATTCCTCCGCATTTTTTGAAAGAAGTATTTAATGAAAAGAGCAACTCAAGATAACAATTTCATCCGAATTTCTTCGCCATTCGGTAAAGATGCCATCATACTAAACTCGTTTGAGTATAGAGAAGAGATCTCAGAACTTTTTTCATTGCGTGCTAAAGCTTACTTTAATGATCAACGAAGTGAGTTAAACGAAATTATTGGTAAGGAAGTTACCATTACCCTTGAAAATAATGAGGATGTTTCTTCAAATCCTCGTTATATGCATGGTTATGTTTCTGCTGCAAGATTAGAAGGGAAAAGGGTTTCTAATACACATAAAGGCGAAAATTATAAAAACATAGAATTATTAATAGAGCCTAAATTACGTTTCGCTGAATATCGAAAAAATTGCAGAATATTTCAGCATAAAGATATAAAGGAAATTATCTCTGAAGTACTATCGGAGCATAGTGTTGCCTTTAGTTTTGAATTAACCAAGTCCTATCCTAAATACACATACAAAGTACAATATGAAGAATCAGATCTTGAATTTGTTCGACGTCTGTTATCGGAGGAGGGGCTATCATTTTGTTTTACACATACTAAGTCTGCCCATACGCTCAATATTTTTGATGACATCAGTTTTTATAAGCCGGGTACTGAGTTTTTAGTCGATTTTGATACAGGTACGGCGAAATCTAGCCACATTTCTTCTTGGCATGAAACGCAAATTCTGACTACTAAAGCGAGTCAAAAGTCAGGCTATAACATGCTCAAGCCTTCTTCGAATCCTAAAAATACTGCAAAGGGTGAAAGTGATTTTTTTACAGTACCTGGAAGCGAGTATTTTGAATACATGGGTGAAATGGAGAGCAATGATCAATACGCACTGAGAAACACGCATGCAATAGAAGCACTACAGCAAAATGCATATTTGTGTCGTGGCGTGGCTACGTGCAGAACATTCAGTGTGGGCAAGTGCTTCAAGTTTAAAAAGCATGAAGATAAATCTCGAGTCGGCAAAGAATATGTACTGTCTTCTGTTTTTTTGTCTGCTGCTGTTTATAACCAGACTGGTCAAGGTGGCACCGGTGCGCAAGGTGTCAAAGTCTCGTTTAGTTGTGTTGACTCAAAGACAATCCTGCGCCCTTCAGTTAACTACCCTAAACCTCAGATGAAAGGTTTGCAAACCGCAGTAGTTACGGGGAACAAAGATGGTGAAATTTACATAGACAAACATGGCCGTATCAAAGTTCAGTTTCACTGGGACCGTGTTGGTAAATACGATGTAAATAGTTCATGTTGGATTCGTGTTGCGCAAAATATTGCAGGTAACGGATGGGGGTCGGTGTTTCACCCTAGAGTCGGACAAGAGGTCATCGTCGAGTTTGTTAACGGAGACCCTGACCAACCAATCGTTACGGGGTCACTATATAACGGTAGTCAACTCCCTCCTTACGCTTTACCAGAGCAAAGTTCTCAGAGTGGTTATAAATCACGCTCTGTACAAAAAGGTACATCCAATTTTAATGAGTTGCGCTTCGATGATAAGCCTGGTGAAGAGCACATTTATCTTCATGCTGAAAAACTGTTCCAAATGCTAGTTGAAGACTGTGTTGATATCGCCGTTGAAAACAGTAAAACCGAAAAAGTGACCAATGATGTTAATCAAGAGGTTGGTCAGAACGCGAGCTTGAAAGTAGGTAAAAACTTTTCGAATGAAACGGGTGAAGTGCTGTCTTTTAATGCAGGAAAGAGCGTCGAGATCAAAGTAGGTGGTGCTTCTATTCAGATGTCTAGCTCTGGAGAAATCAATATCAAAGGTAATAAAATATCCATTAACGGCTCAGCTATTGCTCTTAAAGCTGGGCAAATTTCATTGAACTAAGGTGATTTAAAGTGGGTAAACCAGCCGCAATTTTGGGTAGCTTTCATCTTTGCCCTAAAAAAACAGGAAAGATACCGCATGTCGGTGGTCCCGTCGTTGTTGGTTCACCAAACGTAACGATTGGCGGGATACCTGCGGCAAGACAAGGCGACAAGCTTATTTGTATCGGTCCTCCGGATAGTATCTCAGCAGGTTCTTCTAGCGTAACAATCAACGGTAAACCAGCCGCGAGAGTCGGCGATTCAACGTCTCATGGTGGCAAAATTCTATCTGGTATGCCTACGGTTTTAATCGGAGGCTAGATGCCACTCGCATTTCAAACGCATCTTCTATCTTTTAATGGCCGTTCACACACCGTTCGCGAGATAGCTGATGATTCTTTTAGATTGTCCGAGGAAATCCGATCCCCTGACTTTGCTCAATCAATAGATGAGCATATATTAAGCCTCCTGCGCTCTGAGCGCGAGAGTCTTGAGCAAGCTGATATCAAGGGGAATCTCTGTGTTCTTTTACCATCTTCGGTAGACAAAAGTTTGCTTAAAGCATTGATAAGCGAGCTTTCTATTTTCGTTGACCAAACTGTCAATACTGAAATTTACTTTTATCCTTATGGCCAAGCTGCATTTTTGATGGCACTAAATCGGATAAATCGTGAAGTTAATGAAACGCAAGCGACTTGGATACTGGCTATAGAGGTTACGAGCGATGTAGAAGGGCATGTCAAACCTCAAAGCTCTATCATTTTAACCAAGTGTTTTTTTCGACATTCAGGTCTTGTGCCTGATGTTGTTCGAATTGATTTAGATGCCAAACAACAACGCATCGCCGTGGACAAGGTGTTTAAGCAATTAGGAGTAAGTTGTGAACATCCACTCAGTCAATTGTATTTATCCGTTAATAAGAAAGAACCGCAATGGTTAAACTCAATGCAATTCTTGTCTCCGTGGGTGACCGATCAAACTCAGTATCAATTTGTTGATATCAAACTTGGCGGATTGGGTGCATGTGGCGGCGTTTTAAAAGCGTTAGTGATTGATGAGCTTCAAAGAAGCAGCCCCTGCCCAGACTTTCACGTGTTGCAAGCCGACATCGAGCCAGATGGCTATGCGGTAGGAGTAATATACAATTGGCGTAGTGAATAGGTCTGGCTATTGCTTTTCCTTCTAGTAGCTGAGGTTTTAGTGATGCAAATGTTATGGGGGATTGACTCGAAATTGGCCCTTTAATGATGTTTGGACAATGACTAGTCGCAGCTTGCTTTTCAAAATAGCTTTGCTCACCGCGTTTTTACAGTGTTCTTCTCGCTTTCTGATTAAATAGCCAGCCATAGAACACAAACCACATGAAAAGCTGTTCGACTCAAGATATCCTTACCGATATAAAATAACTTGAGTTTTTGGCTTGTTCGAGATCCCACCCGTGACGCATTCCTGTTTATAAACGGTACATGGACTCTGACAGAAGCAAGCCTGCTCATAGAATTGGCGGAAAGTGAATTCGAATGAAGTTTATCCACACCTCAGATTGGCATCTTGGTCGACAATTCCACAACGTATCACTACTCGAAGATCAACAAGCAGTACTCGAACAACTGATTAACTATATTGAACACAACCCCGTCGATGCAGTTGTAGTGGCGGGAGATATCTATGACCGTTCGGTGCCACCAACGGTTGCAATAGAACTGTTAGATCGAGTCGTGAAACGCATTTGTACCGAGTTAGAAACACCAATGATATTGATATCTGGCAACCATGATGGTGCAGAAAGGCTAGGTTTCGGCTCAGAGCAAATGAAAAATGCAGGTCTCCATATTGTTAGCAACTTTGAAGATATGCTCACTCCCATCATCATAAAAACGGACTCTGCGGATGAGGTCGCGTTTTATGGTATGCCTTATAACGACCCTGAACAGGTTAGGTTTGCCTATAAAGCCTCGGTATCCACTCATGATGAGGCTCATCAATTGCTTGTTGAGCAAATTAAAGAGCGCTTTATCTCTAAGCAAAAGCGCGTGCTCGTGAGTCACTGTTTTGTTGATGGGGCCATCGAGTCAGACTCTGAACGACCATTATCTATTGGTGGCTCAGATCGCGTGAGTCATGAACACTTCGTAGATTTTGACTACGTCGCACTTGGTCATTTGCATCAGCCTCAAAAGAAAGGCGCAGAGCATATCCGTTACTCTGGCTCTCTCATGAAGTATAGCTTTGGTGAACAGAACCAGAGAAAAGGTTTCACGTTAGTTGAACTGGACAAGAAAGGATTCGTTTCTGCAAAGCATATTGATCTTACGGCTCCTCATGAAATGCGTATTGTAGAGGGCGAGCTGGATAAAGTTATTGAGCAAGGGAAAACAGACCCCAAGAATGAAGATTATTTGTTAGTTCGTTTGATGGATAAACATGCGATTTTAAACCCAATGGAAAAACTTCGTTCAGTGTATCCAAACGTTTTACACCTTGAGAAACCTGGCATGTTAATTGGGGTAGAGCAGGAAATGGCGCAAGCAAAGTTGGCGCGAAGCGAAATTGATATGTTCCGAGATTTTTTTATTGAGGCGCAAGATAGCCAGTTGTCTAAAGAGCAAGAGCAAGCTGTTACTGACATTATTAAGCAATTATCACAGCAATAGGGACCAAAGATGAAACCAATTAAACTAATCATGCAAGCCTTTGGTCCGTTTGCAAAAACTGAAATCATTGATTTTGAGAAGCTTGGCAGTAACCCTCTATTTTTGATTAATGGTCCTACAGGTTCCGGTAAAACGTCGATCTTAGATGCCATTTGCTTCGCCCTTTATGGTGAAACCACAGGTAATGAGCGACAAGGTATTCAGATGCGGTGTGACTTATCCGCGCAAGATTTACCAACCGAAGTAGTTCTCGAATTTTCGTTACACGGCAAACAATACCGAGTTGTTCGATCCCCTGAGCAGGAAGCGCCCAAGGCCCGTGGTGAAGGGATGACGATTAAAAAGCACACTGCGGCTCTTTATGAACTCGGTGAGACTGAAACGCTTATCACCAGCAAGACGACTCAGGTTAAAACTGAAGTTAGCAATATTATTGGCTTGAATGAAACTCAATTTCGTCAAGTTATGGTGTTGCCTCAAGGAAAATTCCGAGAACTGTTGCTTGCTAGCTCTAAAGAGCGTGAAGAAATTTTTGGCCAGCTCTTTCAAACTGACATATATAAAAAAATTGAGTACGCGCTCAAAGATAAAGCGAGTGCAATTAGTAAAGCGAAAGGCGAATTTGATAATCAAATTCGAGGTGCTTTACAAGTTGCAGAAGCGAGTTCTGAACAAGAACTATTACAACAACTGGAACAAGTAACTAAGCAATTAGAGTCTGATAAAAAGAATGAGCAAGCAGCGTTAGATAAGCTCAATACTGCTAAATCTGAATTGCAAAAAGCGGAAACCTTGAATGGAGAGTTTTCGAAACGAGAGCAAGCAGAAAGCGCACTCAAGCTGCATCTAGAACACTCAGATTCGATAAAAGCTCGTCAACAGCAATTAGAAAACGCTAAAAATGCCAATAAGATAGAGTTGCCCTACATCTCATTACAAAATGCAAAAGCTCAAACGCAAGAGCTTAGGCAAAAAATCGTAGCTTTGAAAGAGAGTCTCGAAAAAGCTCATGTCGTTGCGAGAGAACAAGAAAACTTGCAGCAAAGTGCAAAAGAGGCCGCGGCAAAGGTCCCGCAGTTAACGCAACTGCAGTATCAGCTTGAAAGTATGAAAAACAAGTTGGTCGAGAAAGACAATTTGGAAAGTAAAATAACGGCGGGTTATCAACAAAAACAACAATTTGAAGCAACGTTAAAACAGTACATAGAACTAAAAGATAAGTTAACGTTACAGGCCCAGCAGGGACAGAAGGAGCTAGAGAAAGCACGAGTTGATGTTGCGCTTATTGGCAGCATCGATGCGGAAATAAAACAAAAACAACGGCTGCTACAGGATCTACAAAAGCTGCATGATCTTACTTTAGAGCTCTCTAAACTCAATGCGCTAACTGTAGGTAAGCAGCAGTCACTAAACGAAGCCAGTCAGCGCTATATGCAGTGTCAACAAGACGCTGATACGATAGAGCTTAAGTGGCACAACGCTCAAGCAGCAGTATTAGCGCAGCGACTAAAAGCAGGTGAAGCATGCCCGGTGTGTGGTAGCGAAACGCATCCTAACCCCGCAACGTTTGTTGAAGAAGCCGTTACAAAAGAGCAAGTTCAGGCGGCTAGAGCGAAAGAGCGAGAAGCTCAAACCTTGTTGAACCAACTAAGCAATCAGCTAGAACAACATAACGTTGTCATTAGTCAGTATCAGAATCAGTATAACCAGTTGAAAGAGGAGTTGGGTGAGTATGCTACATCTGAGATCTCGACGGTTCAAAATGATTTGCAAGCGCTTAATGCTCAACTCCTACGTCTACAAGCTATTGATATTGAAAAATTAGAAAGGAACGTTGAACAGCTTAATCAACGCTGCGTCGTGGGTGAAAATAAAATTCATGAGCTGCAGAATCAAATGGCGGCAAATGAATCAACCGTTAAAGCGAACCATGAACAATTGGCTCAATTACAAGCTTTTATTGACCCAAAATACAGTTCCGCTGACTTGCTTGAACGTGAAATTTTGCTGACAAAAGAGCAAATTCTGAGTTTGAACACAGGCTTAGAAAAGGCGCAAAACGCTTTGCAGCAAGCGATATTGGAGAAATCAAATGCGGAAAGTCACTTAGCGACGAACAAGCAGTGGTTATCTGAGTCAGAGCAAAAACTTAGCCAAGCAGAATTAGCGTGGAATGAGGCACTACAGGCGAGTAAATTTGAAGATGAAAGCCATTATCTAAGTAGTCGAGTGGGAGATGATGAACTTCAAGCCTGGCAGCAAGAAATAGACAGCTTCAAACAGGCACAAACCAAGCTTGAGCAAACACTACATGATTTAAATCATGCATTGAAAGATCTTGAAAGGCCTAATTTAGAGTCGTTTAACGACAGGTTAACCACTCTGCAGGCGCAATATATTGAAGTAAGGAATCAACTTGATACCACACGCTCAATATTTGAACGTCTTGAAAAGGTTCGTAAAGATATTGCCGTGTTGCATGAGAAAAATAGTAAGTTAGAAGAAGAATACAAAGTCTTTGGTACGTTGTACGACGTTGCTAGTGGTAAAACAGGCAGCAGGGTTAGCCTACATCGCTTTGTTCTTGGTGTACTGTTGGATGATGTGCTGATTCAGGCCTCTCAACGTTTAAGCCTTATGAGTAAAGGGCGCTATATTCTTGCTCGAAAAACAGAGGGCTTCAAAGGTGCTGCGGGTCGCGGCTTAGATTTAATGGTTGAAGATGGCTACACAGGAAAAACGCGTGATGTTGCGACACTTTCCGGCGGTGAATCATTTATGGCAGCGCTTGCTCTGGCACTTGGTTTGTCGGATGTTGTGCAATCCTATAGTGGCGGTATTCGTTTAGACACTTTATTTATTGATGAGGGCTTCGGTAGTTTAGACCCAGAGTCTTTAGATCTTGCTATTCAAACGCTAGTGGACCTGCAACAGACTGGGCGCATGATCGGTGTTATTTCTCACGTTTCTGAGTTGAAAGAACAAATGGCGCAGAGGATTGATGTAGAACCATCAAGACTTGGTTCAACGGTGTCGATTAAATCTCAATGTCGCTTCGCTGTCTAATTCAGTGACTACTGTTAGATCAAAAAGCCCCTAATGTTGGGGCTTTCTGACTAAGTCGCTACTGTTCGCAAAAGTGGCCTTCTTTTGGCGATTGGGTAATCGCATATTCGCCATCGAGGTTGCGATAAACAATCGTGTTCCAAACAGAGCCATCATCCAATTCAAACTCAATAGCATAGTTGACGCCACTAACGATTTGCGCGTGAACATTCAGTATTTGTTTAAACGACGCTATTGTGTCCATTTTCTTTAAAACAAAGGCCATTGCCTTTTGTGCATCAGGGGTCGCGTTAAACTCATTCCACCCACCTGGCATGTTTCCTTGTGCATTACATACATCTGCCGAGGTCGTTAATTGTGTCGTTTCGCTCGGCTTTTCCTGCTGACAACCTGCAAGTAACACCAAAAGTGCACAAACTGACACTGTTTTTAATTTCATAACAATAACCTCTGTCTATAACGCAACGTATTATAGGAGGGTGATATGCCTACGAATGTCTATGTTGTGCAAAGTTTCTATATGCATAGGGTTAAATGCTGACAAAATATACAAGCATGGTCAGCTTGTAAGTCAAAAATAGAGCAATCTTGTTAACGATTTGCTGAGATGACGAGGTTTCGGTGTTCAGCGCGCTATTGATGATGAAGAATTGTGATGTGTCCCTATTAGGGCGATGGTGCGGCTTAGTGATCGATTTGTTATCTTCTAGAGTAAAATCAATCACTAATTAAAATTTAGGTGTTGTATGAAATCGATAAAAATATTTTTACTTTTGTCACTTGCAACTTTATTTGGTTGTACCTCGAAGCCGGATGGGGTGGAACCCGTGAATAATTTCGATTTAGAGCCATATCTAGGTAAGTGGTACGAAATTGCACGCCTAGACCATTCATTTGAGCGAGGCTTATCCAACGTTACCGCTGAGTATCAGGTTCGCGAGGATGGTGGGGTTAAGGTGATAAACCGTGGATATTCCGAAGAAGAGCGACAGTGGTCAGAAGCTGAAGGCAAAGCTTATTTTGTTGAAGATAAAACGGTTGGACACTTAAAGGTTTCCTTTTTTGGGCCAATATACTCTTCTTACATTGTTTTTGAGCTAGGTGAAAACTATGACTATGCGTTTGTTTCCGGTTACAACCACGACTATTTGTGGCTACTGTCTAGAACGCCTAACGTTGATGAGAAAGTAGTGGAGCGCTTTAAGTACGTAGCTAAAGAGAAAGGTTTCGCTATAGACGAGCTCATTTTTGTTGAACAAGAGAAACAAAGACAGCTTTAAGTTCATCAGCGTGGCTGAAAAAGCGGACAGAGGGGAAGCTTCCTAATTAAGAGCTCAGTTTGTCATTTCGCTTAACAGTAATTTGTTACCGCGTAACTTAATGTGGTCAAAATGGATATAGCCCCATCATTTGTGATTACTCGTGATGGGGCTTATATAAATTTGAGTGAGCGTCGAAAGGTTGATCTATCAACAAACGGTTATGGTTTACTTAATCAAACGAACGATCAGGGAACCTGGTGCTCGAATAGATTCAACATTGTGGCTAAGTACTGTGCCGCTTGTTGGGGCGGTGTAGCGTTTAATCTCAGCGCCAAAGCTGTCGTATTGAATCGCAAGAAGTTGGCCTTGCTCGACAAAATTCATCAAACTGACATGAGGCAGTACAAAGCCGCCGTGTGTCGCTTTCACACTGACGATTTCGTTTCCTTCCAAGCATGACGTAATAGGGTCCATATCACCTTCAACAATGTTATGCTTTTTCAGCACATTAAAAATGCCTGTTACAGTTCGGCTGATAAGTTCTTGCTCGGTGTATCGCCCCATACCTACTTCAACAGTAATACTTGGGACACCATGGTTATTCCAAACCGTTTCAAGGACGCCAGCATCTCCAGGATCATTTAAAATCGCATCAGGATTAATGAGGCGAGCCATTTCTAATGATTGCTCGATTCGGAAATCTGCAAACACGTAAAGTGGATAGGCCGCACCACTGGTTTGAGTGTGAAGGTCAATGGCTAAATCAGCATTTGGCTTGAGCAAATCATTCCACAATGCATATAAGTAACGTTGGGCCTCATTGCCGTTTTGGTCACCAGGAAAAAAGCGGTTTAAGTTTGCAGGAGACGCATCAGGGTCTGCGGAATAGAAATCGCGGCTGTGGTTTAGCATACCTGGCATGTTAATGGTTGGAACAATAGTGACAGTACCAGCGACTTCAGTGCCGATGAGCTCTCGAGCAGTTTTCTGCGCTGCTAACACACCATTGTACTCATCACCATGAACCCCTGCGGTAATCATGATTTTCTTGCCAGGTTTTTCACCTTTGAACACTAGTACAGGTAGGTGTTGCCACTGAGAGAGAGCATTCGTTGCGATGCGAAACCAAAACTTATGCTCGCCCGAATTTAGGTCTGCTACATTGAGAGATTGAATCACTTGATGACCCTGAATCACGTCATCGAGAAATTGTGTTGCCATTAAAGTTACCACTCCAAAACCATAAGCTAATCTAAAACCTTAGCGTCGTCATACCATGAATATTAATAAGGCGAGAACATGTCTCGCCTTAATTACCAATTGGTTTCGTTTTACGCAAAACCCATAATATGAGCTGCGATAACGACGATACTTGATAGGGTAAAGAGTAATAGAATAAATCGCCAGCAGAATTTTGCCCAGTCACCCCAGTCGATACGGCAGACACCAAGCGTTGCCATGAGAGATGCCGAAGTAGGGACGATAACGTTAGTAAAGCCATCGCCAAGTTGGAATGACAAAACTGCGACTTGGCGCGTAACTCCTGCAATGTCTGCCAGAGGGGCCAGTAGAGGCATCGTTAGTGCCGCTTGTCCGGAGCCTGAAGTGACAAAGAAGTTGAAGATAGATTGGAATACATACATTAACCATGCTGCAGCTACGTCAGGAAGCCCACTGATCACGCCGCCAGCACTGTTTAGAATTGAGTTCAGTACACTCGCTTCATCAGTTGTACCACCACCAAGGATCAACAATACCCCTTTTGCACAACCCACTAATAGGGCAGGTGCAAGCATAATAGCTGCACCTTCTTTAAATGCATCAGCTGCGCAGTTTAGCGTCATACCGTTCAGGCGGAAAATCGTACCGATGATCGCGACAACAAAGCCCATAGTGAAAAATTGAGACGCGATTTCTGGGATGTACCATGCGTTAGCGACTACGCCCCAAACGACCCACACCGTGGTCGCAATAACCGTAAGGATAACGAGTGTGTCACCTAGGTTCCAACGAGAATCTTGATTGCCAAGCTCTTGCTGACGGAAATACAGGTCTGTGCGATGGCTGTAAGAAAGTTTAGGATTTGACTTCACACGAGCGGCGTAGATCATTGTGAAAGCGATACCGATTAACGTAAAGCCAGCCCATAACCCCATGCGTACTGTCATGCCGGATAAAACAGGTACACCCGCAATGCCTTGCGCAATAGCGACGGAAAAAGGGTTCATCCAAGAAGTAGCGAAGCCAATTTGAGTCGCAACATAGGTAACCATTACCGTAGTGATACCATCATAACCAAGGCGAACCATAAGCGGCGCGATAATAATCGCAAACGCTACGGCTTCTTCACCCATACCAAATACCGCACCGCCTAGCGAGAACAGCAAAAATAGCACTGGAATGAATAGAGCTTCGTTACCTTTGGTCTTATCGATAAGGCGCAGGATACCGTTATCGATTGTGCCTGTGCGCATTACAACGCCGAAAGCACCGCCGATAACCAACATGAACATAATCACGCCGATTGCGCTGCCCCATTTAGAGCCAGAAACTAGCCCTTCGAAAGGGAAGTTCATTAGACCAATGCCACCACCAGAAGCAAACAGGCCAACCTTGTTGTAAACCAATTCACCGTTTTCGTCGGTTGCATAAGAGAAAGAAGAAGGATCGATAACTGTGCGAGTTTTTTCTGCACCGTCGACCATGTAGGTCACCTGTTGGCTATCAAAATGACCAGCAGGAATTAAGTAGGTAAGAATCGCAGCAAGAATACCAACAATGAAGATCAAAATGAGGGTATCTGGCATCTGCCACGACTTGGGGGTAGCAACCGAGTCTGCTGGTTGCGCATGTGTGTGAGACATAACTTACTTCACGTTAAATTCAATAAAGCATGAAATATCGATAAAATAGAATAAAAAGTCAATATTAATGCTTATGTTGAACTATAAATTCATCAAATATTTGAAGTGAAGTTAATTTGATTGTTTTGTGGTCAAATGTTGGCTTAATGTTTCAATATGCGTTGAGTTTGGATGATTCACGAGCTTTCATAGTACATCTACAGGTGATCTAATCACTTGATTTCTGTCTGTTCTGCATAAAAAGCAGCGACATCACGAAGGTCTTCATCATTTAACATTTTTAACTGTGCTGCCATCATTTCTGCAAGTGGCCCTTTACGCTCACCGGCTTGATAAGATTTCATGGCATTGTAAAGGTACTGAGCATTTTGACCAGCAAGGCTTGGATAGGTGTTGTTCGTTGCGATGCCTGTAACACCGTGACAATAGACACAGCTAGGTGATTTGATTTTACCTTTATCAGCATCACCAAACGGTTCGGCATAGATAGCGGAAGAGAAAATAAAAGAGATTAAAAGTACAAATCTGAGCATGGAAGTTATCTATTCGCTAGAAATCATGCCGATACAATAAAGCTTCCCCTTAGGGGAAGCTCAATGATCAAAATCAAATTAAAGTAGAGATTTTATACTTGATAAGAAAGTGTCGATGTCTTTCGCTGAAATATCTTTATGAGTTACAAAACGAATTGGATTTCCAGGGGTTATCGTGATGTTTTGTTCCTTTAGTTTCGCAGCGATACTTACTATGTCCACTTGAGGATCAAGCTTCGCGAACACGATGTTCGTTTGAACAAATTCAGGGTTGACTGAAAAACCAGGCAGTTCTGCTAAGCCTTCCGCTAAGGTTTTTGCGTTGATGTGATCTTGTTTTAGCTGTTCCACTTGTTCGGTAAGGGCAAGTTTGCCTGCTGCGGCAAGAATACCCGCTTGACGCATACCACCGCCGACCATCTTTCTTAAGCGACGTGCTTTTGCGATGTAGTCTTTGCTACCAAGCAGTAGCGAGCCAACAGGGGCAGCCAGACCTTTCGACAGACAGATCGTCATTGAATCAAAGTACTGACCGATCTCTTTTACCGGAACATCAAGTGCAACGGCTGCGTTAAAAACGCGAGCGCCATCTAGATGCATCTGCAAGTTATGTTTATTCACGAAGTCACGTGCTTCTGCTAAGTAAGACAGAGGCAGTACTTTACCATTAATTGTGTTTTCTAAGCTGAGAAGCTTAGTGCGAGCAAAGTGACAATCATCTGGTTTAATCGCAGCAGCCAGTTTATCAAATGGTAGCGTGCCATCTGGGTTATTTTCGACTGGTTGAGGTTGAATTGATCCCAAAACCGCCGCGCCACCAGCTTCGTATTTGTAGTTATGTGCTTGTTGCCCACATAGATATTCATCTCCCCGCTCGCAATGCGCCATTAAACCGAGCAGATTGGCTTGAGTGCCTGAAGTGGTAAACAAAGCTGCTTCGAAACCAGCAAGCTGCGCAGCAAATTTTTCAAGCTCATTGACCGTAGGGTCATCACCATAAACATCATCCCCAACGGGGGCCTTAAACATGGCTTCTCGCATGGCTTGGGTGGGCTGTGTAACGGTATCTGATCGAAAATCCATGAATGTCTCCTTGGTCAAAGTCCTAAATATATCCGCAAAGGCGCGCTTTGCTTAAGCAAGCGATCGTTTTGGCATCGGTGATCGTGCCATCGACAATCTTTTCTTCGAGTTGCTTGATTGACAAGGTGACGACCTCAATCACTTCGTCTTCATCGCACTCGTAACGGTTCGTTTTGTTAAGCTTTTCGGCAACAAATAGATACTGTATCTCATCACAAAATCCGGCAAGAGGGGTGACTTGGCCGAGAGACGTGAATTTCTCTGCACTAAACCCAGTTTCTTCCTCTAACTCTCTTTTGGCGCAGCAGAGTGGCTCTTCGTTGCCTTCTCTGGTACCAGCAGGAAGTTCCAATAGCCATTTATTAAGTGAAGGCCGAAATTGGTGGACAAGGACAATCTCACCCTCCGCTGTAATAGGGAGAATCACCGCAGCACCCGGATGATGGATTGTGGTGTGCGTAATTGCCTGTCCTGTAGGAAGCATAACGTCTTCTTCAATCAGAGAAATTTGCTTCCATTTATAAATTATCTTGCTCATGCAGTTATGAACCCTAGCTGTTACCGCATTTTTGACGTTTTTCGACATTAACCACAAATGGTGGGAAACAAAAGCAAAAAATACTGCAACACGACGAAAGCGTTTGCACTTTAAGTGAGCAATGTCTCATAAATGGAAACTTTGATTGCTTCGTCAAGAAGCGGAAAAGCATCTGCTATAAGGGGAATTCGACAAAATACATTTGTAACAAAGTTATAACAAGTGTATAAAAATGTTAACGCAATACCACTTCAGTAGCCGGAGAACGTATGACACAAACCTTATTTGCCTCAAATGCCGAAAAAGCGCTTCTCTCAGAACGCATCAATAAATTGGCGAAAGCGTTAACGGATGGCGTTTATGAGCGTGAACATACGATCAAGCTCTGCCTTCTTGCTGCACTTGCTGGTGAAAGTGTTTTTCTTTTAGGTCCCCCTGGTATTGCAAAAAGCTTAATTGCCAAACGACTCATCCAAGCGTTCGATAACAGCAGTTACTTCGAATACCTGATGACGCGCTTCTCAACCCCTGAAGAGGTGTTTGGGCCACTGAGTATCCAAGAGCTAAAAGACAACGGCCGTTATGTTCGCTTAACTAAAGGGTATTTGCCAACTGCACAAGTCGTATTTTTGGATGAAATCTGGAAGGCGGGGCCTGCAATTCTTAACACATTGCTGACAGTGGTTAATGAGAAAACATTCAAAAATGGCAGCGATATCGAGCGTGTGCCAATGCGCCTGTTAGTATCGGCTTCCAATGAATTACCCGATGAAGATAGTGGATTGGATGCGCTCTACGACCGCATGTTGGTGCGTGTGTTTGTGAATCGAATTCAGAATAAACAAAACTTTAAGTCGATGTTGACTGTGGGCACATCGCAAGAGGCACAAGTACCAGAAGGCCTAGCGATAACTGATGAAGAATATCATCAATGGCAACAACAGCTCGACAAATTGACGCTAACCGACAATGCATTCGAAAAGCTTTTCCAGCTTAAAACGATGTTAGAAAGCAAAGTTGAAGCTCAGTTTGGTGATGTGGCCAATACCGACATGTATGTCTCTGACCGCCGCTGGAAGAAAGCCGTGAAGTTGTTAAAAGCGAGCGCGTTTTTTAATGGTCGCGATGAAATAAATCCGCTTGACCTTCTACTGTTGCAAGATTGTTTATGGAACAGTCCTGAATCGCGAGATGTGGTACGTGAAGTGGTTCAAGAGTTCGCCTTAAAACATGCATTTGATCAACAAGACGCGGAGCAGGAAATTGAGTACTGCCGTGAGTCTTTGGTTGATGTTCAACATGAACTTGAAGATGCCTACCGCATGACGTTAACGTCTGAAGCGGCAACGGGTATTTTGCGTAAAGAAACCATGCGCTTTGATACCTCTAAAGCCAAGATGTACAAAGTTGGCGCAGCCGTTAACTTAGTTAAATTGGTTGTCTTGCAAAGCAACATGTCGGTTTCAGAATCAGAAAAAGGTGATAGCCGCTGGGTTTATGTACCCAAAGATGAGTTAGATCGAGTCATTAAAGAGGGAAGCGGTGATGTGTATGGTTACGTCAATCAAAACACCAACATGTGCCGTTTACGATTTGACGTTGACGCGGCGAATAACCTAGTTATCCGTGATATCGCGAACCGAGGCATTCTGGTTAGCCTAGTGACTCAAGAGGGCTTGGATGTAGAGCTCTACCAAAAGTGGTTAACGCAGAGCGAAAAAGCCGTAAATCAGCTTAGTGAGGCAGAACACCATATGCGCAAGGTGAAAGCGAACTTTCATGATGCGCTTCCGCATAGCTTTGTTGATCCTGAATTACCCCGCCTAATGGAGTCGAGTCTGCAACAGGTTAGTCAGAGACTTGAATCAATCCAAGCAGAAAGTGAAAAAGTTATCCAACGCTTTAAAAACTTACATCAGTTTTTCTCATAAGGAGACGACATGCTAGGTGCAGACGGACTTAACCTCGCGCTGATGGTGGCCGACTCCGGCATCATCGATAGCGCAGTTAATGATTTGATGGCGCGTTCACAAGTCATGATGATGGCAGAAAACAGAGGTGTTAAATCTTCGGTCAAAGGTCACTTGTTAAAGTGGCGAGGCAGTGTTAAAAAACGGATCACCAAGGTATGTGAGACAGAGCGTTTCCAACAAGAGCTGTCTTTATATCAAGAGGTTATTCATTGGGATGAAGAGGCGTTTTTTGAAAACATCGAAGATGTGATTAAAAAGCTGGAATGGCACTCTGCGTTTTACATGCAAGCTCGCCGAATGATGGAAAAGAACAAAGGGATGAATAACCCTATGTTCCCACATTACTTTTGTGATCAATGGTACCAAAGCCTCACCGATGCAATAAAACAAGCGCAAGTAAGCGAGCTTGAAGCCAATAAAGAAAAGGTGCTGAATGACCTGTATCAACGTATGGAAACCATGCGTAATATGGATAAAGTCACGGAGTCGGGTGACGCTGAAAGTGTAGGGCGCCTGTGGGATATGGCATCTGCCAAGTTGAGTAAAACAGACTTAACGGTGATGAAACGCCATGCTGAGTTTCTGAAGAAGCACCAAGGCTTGCAAGAAATTGCGGAGCAACTCGGTCGTATGGCGGGGCAAGTAAATGATCCTGAACTAAATCGTGCGCCCACTGAAGAACTTCAATTGGTCGAAGAGAAAAGTGATGAGGCGACGGATGATATTGTCGGTATTCACGAAAGCGATGATCTAAATAAGCTACTTCCCAACGAAACGATGTTTTTGGCGTATCCTGAACTTGAAGTTGTGTTCTATAAACACTTAGTTGATAAACGGCTCATGAACTATCGTACACAAGGCAAATCGCGCACGTTACGTAAAGTTAAAGCTCACCGACCTGACCATAAAGCGGTAGATATCGAAAAAGGCCCCTTCATTGTTTGTGTGGACGCGTCCGGTTCCATGAGTGGCTTTCCTGAGCAATGCGCCAAAGCCATGGCTTATGCTCTGATGCAAATCGCACTAGCGGAGCAACGTGATTGCTATGTCATTATTTTTTCTACGGAACACATTACCTACGAACTAACCAAACAAGATGGTCTGCGCGAGGCGGCGGACTTTCTAACTTATAGCTTCCATGGTGGTACAGACTTAGAGCCAACTTTGATTAAATCTATCGACTTGATGAGCGGTGATAAATATAAAAACGCAGACATGGTAGTCATTTCCGACTTTATCGCGCCAAAACAACAAGACGAGTTACTGGCCAAAGTGGATGCGCTCAAAGCGAAGAAAAACCGTTTTCACGCGATTAGCTTATCGAAATACGGAAATCCTGCATTAATGTCGATGTTTGATCACACTTGGTCTTATCACCCTAATGTTGTGGGAAGATTGCTAAAAAGGGTCAGCAACTATTAAACGCCTTAATGTTTCATGGGACAAAACGAACTGAAAGCGAGATTTATATTGCTTCGTTTTAAGCCAATAAGATCGAACTTTGGTCGAATTGACTTAAAAGAAATCAAACGAACAGAAAATGAAATATTTTTGTTTGACTATCTTCCCTCAATCCGTAAAGTAGCCACCAACGCAACGGGGTAGAGCCCTGAAGCGTAATAAAAAGGCGCCTTGGCAGAGTGGCTATGCAGCGGATTGCAAATCCGTGGACCTCGGTTCGACTCCGGGAGGCGCCTCCATTATTCTTTTGAGAGCGAATGGCTTTCGAGAAAAAAATGCGACACTAGCTCAGTTGGTAGAGCGCAACCTTGCCAAGGTTGAGGTCACGAGTTCGAACCTCGTGTGTCGCTCCAAATTATTCAGATATGGCCATGGCGGTATCTCGATGCCAAGTGCATCAACTTAAAACCAGCGAAAGCTGGTTTTTTTGTATCTGAAGACTGATAAATTCACACCATCTCTTTTTCATTACCTGTGAGCTTAGCAACACCATCTCTGTCACGAGTTTCTGATATTAAGTGTGACCCGATGTTTCGCACCTCAGCCAATTTCAGTTTACAATACGGGCTTCCAAAGGATTTGACGAAGACGCATGAGAAATACCGACGATTACATCATTTTTTATCACTTGATCGAGCAAGGTTCATTCAGTGCTGCCGCGAGACATATGTCACTGACCAAATCGGTCGTCAGTAAACGCATTGCCAAGCTTGAACAAGAGCTTGGTGTACAGCTTCTCTACCGAACAACGCGAACGCTAACGTTGACTGAAGCAGGACGAGCGTTTTTTACTCATGCAAAAGCGGTTTATCAAGCGGTGGCAACGGCGGAAGAATCCATTGTGGGTTTAGGTAAAAACTTATCTGGACACATTAAAATTTCGGTGCCTACTATCTCTGGTGAATTAATTCTTCCTCAAGTGATTAATGAATTTAATCAGAAATACCCAGACATCAATATCGATATGGATCTAGATAATCGTTTCGTCGATATCGTGAATGAACGTTTTGATTTGGCAATTAGAACGGGTGTGTTGCCAGATTCTAGTCTGATTGCAAGAAAGCTGGTGGATGCGAATTGGATCATTTGCGCGTCACCCCAATACCTAGCTAAACATGGCATACCTAAACAACCTCAAGCCTTGGCTAAACACAATTGTTTAGTCTATTCCTACCAAGAAACCGGAGCGCATGAGTGGGCGTTTAAAGATGGAGACGAGGTATATCAAATCACCGTCGACGGTAATCTCTGTACCAACAATTCTTCTGTATTGAGAAATGTGGCGCTGTTAGGGCAGGGAATCATCTATGTGCCGCGTGTCTTGGTTTATGAAGACTTAAAACAAGGCAGTCTGATTCAGTTATTTAAAGACGAAACAGCCAAATGTTTGGGTATTTATGCGGTGTATCCCTACACTCGTCAGCAACCAGAAAAAATTAAGATCTTTATCGATCATCTATACACAAGCTTTCAAAGTCAAAACCATCGATTTTAAGCCAATAACTCAACACCGATCGTTATATTGGTGTTGAGCTTATGTTTCCATCTTCATTTCTAAGAATCCTCTTAAATTTAGGGGCTTACGCTTCTCCTCGTTTTCTTCACTAATATTGATAACAAGATACCCCGCACAACTGTTAACAAATGGTTTTGCTATTGTTTCTTTTAAGAAACGGTCTGTTTCTTACTTTAAATTTCTCAAATGTGAAAGATAAGTGACAGAAAAATAAAGAATTATTTTGTTTGTTGTTTATTGATTACGTATTGCTCGCCCGTCTGACATAGACGCAGAGAAATGGACTGCTTATAGTGGCTCAAACGCCATGCCTGCCGCTAAGCGGTGTTGTGAGCGAAGTACAATAACTAGAGATACGGATATGAAACAAAAGCAGCTGATTGAAGAATTTAAAGCCATCGTTGGGAAAGAAAATGTTCTAACCGACGAGGTTAAAACGAAATATTACCGCTCGGGGTTTCGTTCGGGTAGTGGTAATGCGCTTGCTATCGTGTTTCCTAACACTCTTCTAGAACAATGGAAGATTATTAAACAGTGTGTTGAAGCAAACTGCATCATTATCATGCAGGCGGCTAAAACAGGTTTAACAGAGGGCTCGGCTCCGAGTGGTAATGATTATGATCGCGATGTGGTTGTGATCAATATTACCAAAATCAAGAAGATTCACTTATTAGATGGCGGTAAGCAGGCGGTTTGCTTGCCTGGTGCGAGCTTACACTCTTTGGAGAAAGAGCTGAAGGCAGTGAATCGAGCACCGCATTCTATCATCGGTTCTTCATCCCTAGGTGCCACTGTGGTTGGTGGTATCGCTAATAACTCAGGCGGTGCGCTAGTTAAGCGTGGTCCTGCTTATACGGAACTGGCGATCTACGCGCAGGTCGATAAGCAAGGCCAGTTACATTTGGTGAACCACCTTGGTATTGAAGGATTAGGTGAAACGCCAGAAGAAATTCTAACAAACCTGCAAGAAGGGAACTTTGACCCAGCGAAGATCATTCATGATGAGCGAATGGCATCAGACAGAGAATACGATGAACGTGTTCGAGACGTGACTTCTGACATTCCTTCTCGCTTTAATGCCGATGAACGCCGATTATTTGAAGCCAGTGGCTGCGCTGGTAAGTTGGGGGTTTTTGCCGTTCGGGTTGACAGCTACCCAGTCCCCGAAAAAGAGCAGGTTTTTTACCTTGGCACCAATGACCCTGCGAAACTAACGAAGTTGCGAAAAGACTTCTTATCTACGTTTGATAACTTGCCTGAGATGGGAGAATACTTGCATCGAGATATCTTCAACATGGCAGAGAAGTACGGCAAGGATGTGTTCTTATCCATCGACTTGTTAGGCACAGATAAGCTGCCAAAAATGTTCGCACTTAAAGCTAAGGTAGAAAACTTCTTAGAGCGCATCCCGTTTGTCAGTAAATATCTGCCAGACACCATTTTGTACTACGCGAGCAAGTTGTTCCCACAACATTTACCAGAGCGAATGCTGGATTTCCGTGACAAGTATGAGCATCACCTGGTATTGAAAATGAGTGATGGTGGTATTGCTGAAGCACAAAAATACCTCAAAGAAGTTTGGGCTGTTGAAGACGACTGTGATTTCTTCGAGTGTACGCCGGAAGAAGGTAAAAAAGCTTATTTACATCGCTTTGCAGCCGCTGGTGCAGCAATTCGGTACGAGACGATTCATCGAAAAGACGTAGAAGACATCGTTGCACTTGATATTGCTTTGCGACGCAATGATGAAGAGTGGCTAGAAACTTTGCCTGAAGAGGTGAGTAAGAACCTTGTTCAAGCGCTCTATTATGGTCACTTTATGTGTTACGTCTTCCATCAAGATTACATTTTCAAAAAAGGGACTGACACGAAGTTGATGAAAAAGCTGATGCTAGAGCACCTCAATAGCCGTGGTGCCAAATACCCAGCAGAACATAATGTGGGTCACTTGTATGAAGCCGAAAACTCGTTGCAGAAGTTTTACCACGAATTAGACCCAACCAATACCTTTAACCCTGGTATTGGTAAAATGGACAAATATAAGCGCAATTGTAACTGCTGTGCGTAATGTGCTGTCTCACTATGATTAATAATCGTTGTTCATCGTTCAAATGATGAGCATAAGATAAGCCCTGATGACACTTGTGACATCAGGGCTTTGTGTTTTGGGTCTTTTATTGATGACTGGTATCGGCGTTGAAACAGCGACTAAAGAGCACGTACCGCGGCGGCGGCGATGATGCCTGCTGCAATTGCTGGTAGAGGCTTTTTCACGATGAACATGACAACAGCAGTAGAAAACAGTGCTGCTCTAGCACCATTATCACCCTCTACTGCTAGCGGAGCTAAAAGGGCAACCAGTACGGAGCCTGACATCGCAGTAATGAAACGTTGAACCCGTTCGCTAATTGGAATGAATGACATAACATACACTCCGCCCCAGCGGGTTATGAGCGTGACTAACGCCATAGCGATGATGATAAGCAGTGTGCCACCTATGGTTGTTTCGATGTTCATGCTTTCTTCTCCTTCCAACAAGCACCCAAGACTCCGCCAGTAATGGCGCCAACCACTACGTGGCTATTCTCTGGCAAATACCAATACGCCAACATAGAAGAGGCTGCTGCTATGGCCCAAATTGCAAAGATTCTTAAGTCTTTCGGCCCAGCCACCACCATAGACAGCAGGAAGCATCCCATAACCATATCGAGCCCGAGGCCCACCGGATCTTTGATTGCGCTACCAAAATAAATGCCGATCCAGGTGCCCACAATCCAAAAAGACCACATCGCTAAGCCGCCACCAACAAGCAAACCAAAGCCTGGTTCTTTTCTACCAAATGCATTGAGTGCCATTGCCCAGTTAGCGTCTGATGCAACCAGCATTACACCGTAACGTTTTGTTGGTGGGAGTTGTCGTAACCATGGATAAAGTGTGGCTCCCATCAAGAGGTGACGAGCATTAATCGCAAATACAGTAATAAGAACTGGAATGAGAGGGACTTCTGCTCCCCACATTTCTAACGTGGCAAATTGTGAAGCACCGGCGAAGACCAGTGTGCTCATCAACATAGTGGGAAATACATCTAGTCCAGTCTGTACCGCAGCAACACCGAAAGCGAGGCCAAATATGACCACGAACATAGAGAGGGGTAAAAGTTGGGTGAATCCGTTCCAGACGTCAAGCCGATTAAATTCGTGCAACTCAGCGGAGGAGCGTTGAAGATGTTGAGTATTTTCTGTCATAGAGATACCTAGCTAGCAGGCAAAGGGGCAGTGCCATACGAGTGTGTTTGTTATTCTTTTGTAAACTTCATGTTTAACATCAATTAGAGGGGCTTTCAAACACTAAGTGCTATATAAAATTGAGCCATCCAAGCGGCTTTAAGAAACAGAGTGTAGAGAGTCGCACTTGGTAGTGCTAAAGGAGATTAAAACAACAGAAATGGTAAGCTCTGTTTAATTGATAGAATCACGAGCTAGTACAGATTAGTAAATAAGAAAGAAAGCGAGCACGAGGCTCGCTTTTTCGCTCTGTTACGAATAACTGAATAGGTTTATTTTACGTAAACACGAGGGTTCGCGCTTCCCCAAACCGTGTATAGTTCAGGGAAGATGACTTCTGCGTGTTTTTCCATCTCAGCAGCTGAAATCGTTTTGCCTTGTTGGGAGCCAAACAAAACAACTTCAGAACCAGGCTCAACATCTTTGATACCTGTAACATCTACCATTGTAGTGTTCATTGAAGCAACGCCCGCAACTTTTGCACGTTGGCCATTGATCAGAACTTCTGCCGCATTCCCCATTTTTCGTGGGTAACCATCAGAGTAACCAACAGGAATGTTCGCCATTAAGCTTTCTTTGCTTGTTGTGTAGCTACTGTCGTAACCGACTGTGCTATTTTTTGGCAGGTGGTGAACGGATGCCACGCGTGTTTTGAAAGACACGATAGAAGGGTACTCAGGGTTAGTCGGTAGGTCTCCGTATAAAACGCCACCAGGGCGAACCATATCAAGCTGCGCTTCAGGAACATTAAGCGCGGTGTAAGAGTTTGCTACGTGCAGTAAAATGTTGTCGCGTTTTAGATTCGCTTCTTTAATCAGCCATGCAGAACTGTCTTTGAATGAAGCTAACTTTTGGCGCACGTCGTCTGCATTGTAGTTAGGGAAATGAGTCATGATACCAACAATATTAACGCCAGCTTGTTGAGCGATTTCTAGCGCTTCTTTCTTGCCCGCTTCTGTCGTCATATCAACACCATTACGTCCCATACCACCGTCGTTCAGAGCTAGGTGAACTTTGATTTCTTTACCAGCTTTCTCGGCTAGTTTAGACAGTGCTTTAGCTTGCTCTGCTGTGCCTATCAACTCTTCGACATTTAGGTCGATTGCGGCTTCAATCTCGCCAATATCCGCTGAGCGTACACGCATAAGTTGGCCTTTAAAGCCACTGTCGCGAACAGTTTGTGCTTCGGCGTTACTTGCAACGGCAACGCAAGGAATTTGTTGCTCGATAATAGTCGGCATCAGGCCTGCGATACCATTGCCGTATGCGTCGGCTTTCATCACGGCGCAGATTTTCGTTTTGCCATCCATGTGCGATTTAAACTGCTCAATATTATCGCGGAACTGACCTAAGTTTATTTCTAGCCAAGCGTTAGCACCTTGAACTTGCTCTGCTTTTGCTGCTGTATTGCTAATTTGAAGAGGAGCGGCAGTGGCTTGCATTACAGGAACCGCGACTGCAGCAGCGATAGTCAGTGATAGTAAGGTTTTATTTAAGCGCATAAAGTCTCCGTACGCGTTTTTTGTATTGGTTATGTTATTGAGTACTTGGGGAAAGTACCTGACGAAGTAAAACGCTCCAAGTGGTGCTTTGGAGCGTTTATTAAGATAGTGATTTAATATATACCTAAATATACCTCAGTGATGACATTCAATTTAAGCAAATCGGGATTGATTTGATATCTACTAAGGTATCCACTGAGTTTAACTCAGTTTAAAGCGGCTCATTACATCTTTAAGAGAAATGGATAGCTGGCTTAGTTCGCGGCACGCCTGTGCGGTTTGCTCCGAACCTTGCGAGACCTCTTGAGATGCCAAATGTATGTTTTCAATGCTGCGGTTAAGCTCTTCCGCTACAGAGTCTTGCTGGTTACAAGCCGTGGCGATTTGGGTACCCATGTCTGAGATGTCCGAAATCGAATGCTCAATGTCGCTCATCAGCTGTTTTGATTGAATGCCTTGTTCTGCACATTCTGAGATACTGGTTCTAGAAAGTTCAGTAGCTGATTTTGCGTCTTTTGCAAGTGATTGTAGCTGCTCAATGATCGAAGTGATTTCACTCGTTGAATCTTGCGTACGGCCGGCAAGAGTTCGAACTTCGTCTGCAACGACGGCAAAGCCACGACCAGACTCACCAGCACGCGCCGCTTCAATGGCTGCATTAAGTGCAAGTAGGTTGGTTTGATCGGCGATGTCGCGGATAACATCCACGATCACGTTAATTTTATTCGATTGCTGTTCAAGCTCTGCTACGGTATCGCCTGCAGCGCCAATTACATTTGAAACTTCTTGAATCGCGTCAACCATACCTTGGGTCTCACGAACACCGTGTTGTGCGCGGCGGTTTGCTTCGTTAGCTTGGTTCGCTGAGTCTTCAGTGTTACGAGCAACATCGGCTACGGCCGCTTTCATTTCTGTCATTGCTGTTGCGATGTGCGTAATTTGCAGCTGTTGATCTTTCATACCAGACGCAGAAATATCGGAGATTTGATTCATCTCTTCGACAGCGCTGCTTAACTGAGTAACTGCAGCAATCACATTATCGATAACTTGGCGTAAGTCGTCTTGCATCTTAGTGGTCGCGTCTGCCAGTTCACCAAGCTCGTCATTGCCGATTGCTTTACGGTCAATGTCACTTGATAGATCACCTGTCGCGATGGCATTTGCTTGCTCAACAACAAGTTTAAGTGGGCCACAAATTAGGCGAGTCAGCACGTATGTCATGCCTACCATGATCAGTAGAATAATCACGTTACTTGCAATTGAAGAATTACTCAATCCATTTACAGAGGACAGGATATGAGTTTTGTTGCTATCCATAGCTTCTTTAAGGAGACGGATTAGTTCGCCTAACTCTGAGTCAACCGCTTCGAAAGCAGACAAAGAGTTCGCCAAAATAGGGTGGGCCTTGCTTTTGTCGTTAGCTAGCATCGCTTCATTGTACTGGTCCATAGTAATCAAGTACTTTTTCCACTGACGCATAAGACGCTGGTAAGTTTGCTGCTCTTCGCCAGGCCAGATAGTTTCACCGTAAGCGTTGAGCTCTCTAGTGATCTTTTCGCGTTCTCTAATATTGTTAGAAATTTTAGTTTTGACTTGGTCTGCGTCTTCATAAGTGTACGCAGCAAATTGAGCTCGGCGCCAGCGAGACAAATGATCTCGAATCGAATCGACCCTTTCCATTGCAGGAAGCGTATCATCGGTATAGTTTAAAAGCTCAGATTTGATGCTTTTGAGCTCTGTAGATAAAAACACGCCAAATGCAATGTTGACGATGGCAATGAGTAAAAACGATAGCGATATCTTTTTCGCTATAGAAAGATTCTTGATAGACATTAGTGATATACCTTGTTTTTCTTATGTTGTGTCGCCAAAGTAAACCACATCCTTATATGTGATATTTGTCCATTAAATTACTGCAACTCGTGTAACGTACCATTATTTATTGATATTTTCGATAATGAATTGAGCTTTGTTTGAAAATAAAAAAAAGTCAATGATTTTATAAAGGTACGACCACATTCGATATAAAGTTATCGGTAACAAAATATGATGTTCTGTACGCAGTCGTGCCAAGAGTAGGGAATCAAATTGTTACAGATGTTACAGCGGTGAAAAGATCAGCGTTCATAACGTGATAGTCGCGTGTTTACCTCGAAGCAGTTACGGGCACTAGTATGCGTATGACTTAATAGACAATGAAAGGGAACGGGTGCTTATTGGTCTAATTGAATGCCAAATGTACTAGTCAGATCGCTTTTTAAGCACTTAAATCAAAAAGATAAAATTTATTGTTGACCAGATAAATTAATCCGTTAAAGTACGCCTCGTTCTCACGGCAAAGGCCGCAGAGACAGATGGTGTCTAACCCATCGCATGATTGCGTTGCCCTGGTGGTGGAATTGGTAGACACAAGGGATTTAAAATCCCTCGGCGTTCGCGCTGTGCCGGTTCAAGTCCGGCCCGGGGCACCATCAAAATCTTTGGTGACAGAGATAAAAAATCAGAAAGGCGCCTTGGCAGAGTGGCTATGCAGCGGATTGCAAATCCGTGGACCTCGGTTCGACTCCGGGAGGCGCCTCCACTATTTCGAAAGCCAGTCTTAAATGACTGGCTTTTTTCGTTTTTAATCCGCCTTTTCGTAACCCTTCGCGCTTTCCTAAAGTCTCCCATGTTTTGATCACCATTCAATATTTTTAACGCGCTAATTATTGATTTTATAAATGTTAGACAACTCAATAATTGTATAGTGTGATTGGTGATAGTTTCTCTTCGATTGTAATCCGAACTTTTTGTATTACAGGCAGCAACCTAGCTAGCGTCATAGTTAGTATCGCTTGGTGCGTATATGCAGAAAGGAGGATTCTAGTCCTTAACGTGAGAGAAAAATAATGAAAACATTCAACCTTAAACCTACACTTTTACCCTTAACTTTGCTGCTCAGTTCGCCTGTAATGGCGGCACAAAATGGCACCATGATGCAGTATTTCCATTGGTATGTGCCAAATGACGGTGCACTCTGGACACAAGTTGAAAACAACGCGTCGGCACTATCTGATAACGGCTTTACTGCGTTATGGTTACCACCCGCCTATAAAGGTGCTGGTGGTAGCAACGACGTCGGTTATGGCGTTTATGATATGTACGATTTGGGAGAGTTTGATCAAAAAGGTTCGGTGCGCACCAAGTATGGCACCAAAGATCAGTACCTAAGCGCCATCAATGCTGCCCATAAAAACAATATCCAGATTTATGGCGATGTGGTGTTCAACCATCGCGGTGGTGCGGATGGAAAGTCTTGGGTTGATACCAAGCGAGTAGATTGGAACAACCGAAATATTGAACTTGGTGATAAATGGATTGAAGCGTGGGTAGAGTTTGATTTCCCTGGGCGCAACGACAAGTACTCAAACTTTCATTGGACGTGGTACCACTTTGATGGCGTGGATTGGGACGATGCTGGCGAAGAAAAAGCTATCTTCAAATTCAAAGGTGAGGGTAAGGCATGGGATTGGGAAGTGAGCTCGGAAAAAGGCAACTACGATTACCTTATGTACGCTGATCTAGACATGGATCACCCTGAAGTGAAGCAAGAGCTGAAAGACTGGGGCGAGTGGTATATCAACATGACGGGTGTGGATGGGTTTAGAATGGACGCGGTGAAGCACATCAAATATCAATACCTGCAAGAATGGATTGATCACCTACGTTGGAAAACAGGGAAAGAACTTTTCACGGTCGGAGAGTACTGGAACTACGATGTGAATCAGCTGCATAACTTTATCATCAAAACTTCTGGCAGCATGTCTCTATTCGATGCACCGTTACATATGAACTTCTACAATGCGTCTAAATCGGGTGGTAGCTACGATATGCGTCAAATCATGGATGGTACGCTGATGAAGGACAATTCAGTCAAAGCGGTAACCTTAGTAGAAAACCATGACACTCAACCTTTGCAGGCTTTGGAGTCGACGGTTGATTGGTGGTTTAAGCCGCTCGCTTACGCGTTTATCTTATTGCGTGAAGAAGGTTATCCATCCGTGTTTTATGCAGATTACTACGGCGCGCAGTACAGTGATAAAGGGCATGACATCAATATGGTCAAAGTGCCTTACATTGAAGAGCTAGTAACACTGCGTAAAGATTATGCGTATGGCAAACAACATTCTTATCTCGACCACTGGGACGTAATTGGTTGGACTCGAGAAGGTGATGCAAAGCATCCACATTCAATGGCCGTGATCATGAGTGATGGACCTGGCGGCTCGAAGTGGATGTATACGGGTAAACCAAGTGCTCGCTACGTAGACAAGTTGGGTATCCGAACTGAAGAAGTTTGGACTGATGCGAATGGTTGGGCTGAGTTCCCAGTAAACGGCGGATCTGTCTCGGTTTGGGTTGGCGTTGAATGATCCATTCCTGTGATTTTGATACAGAGTAGGCAATTCTTAATAAAACTTTTCAATGAATCAATGTGTTGTTTGATATTCATTCTGCAAATGAGTAACTTATATTTGAGCATAATCTAGAGGAAGATAAAGAATGGAATCTATTGCTGATGTATTGGTTGTGGCTATTGTGTTCGGTGCCATATTTGGGGGCGGGATAATAAAGTTAATCTTGAACCATCGTAAAGAAGTAAGAGCGTTGGAGATATCTGAACGTAATACGATGAGCCGAGAAGAACAAGATAACCTTAACAAGCAAATTGGTGACTTGAAGCGACGTGTTGAAGTGTTAGAGCGAATTGTCACAGATAACAAATATCAACTTGAAAAAGAAATTGCCTCTCTGTAGATCACCACTTAATCGTAAAGCCGGCGAAGTCCGGCTTTTTCGTGTCTGTACGTCAGACCTTTCGGATGTTTAACTCAGCGTTCATCAAAAAAGTCTTTGTCGCGAATGTATTTACTCATAAAGTGATAAGAGAACGGTCGCATTAACCAACTAAATAAGGAGCGCCCAAGCCGTATGAGCGTTGGGGTGTTCTCGTATATTCTCCCGTTATATAACCATAGCATTTTGCCTACATGCCAATACAAAAAAGGTACGGGCGGCATAAAGGTCACGATGTCGATGTCGCAACAAATCCTGTATGTTTTGTGCCCCAAACGGTAGCGTTTCTTAAACGTCCAATCCCCGACAGCGGGCTGTCCGAAAGTGACCACGCGTTTAATGCTTTTTGGGTATTTTTTCTCAATATAGTCAGCAAAAACACTGCCAATCGCGCCACCTGAAGAGTGGCCAGTAATAGTGATTCTTTTCCCCCTGAGAATAAGTGGTACAACGATACCTTCGAGGCGTTCGATCACGGTCAACCCTAACCGATCTTCATTCCGGCTCGGTAAACTTTCTTGGAACAACAGATGATAGAAACCCGCGTGAATGCGATAGTTTAGTCCCAACCTTCGACAGCTTCTCGTCCACATCGCGAAGTTCAACAACCAATCACTGATACTGTGTGAGCCTTTAATCACTACGACCACTTCACTCTGTTTTTTACTCCAGAGCACGCGAATCATAATCTTACCGTGTTCATTTCTAATGACTCGTTGCCCATTAGGATCGAACCCGTATTGAGTTTGCCTGAAGACGCGAGGGTAGGCGAGATTACAAAGCACCGCATAGCGCTCGTATTGGTATCGTTTTAATGGTTTCACGTTAACTTTCTTAGTGGAGCCTAACGGTTGACTGTAATTAATGAATATTAAAAATACGTGAATCTTGATTTAGGGTCGGTAGAGATTCTGTATATTGGTATCGCGAATGAAAGACTCAAACTGGCTTAAATGCGTCAAGATGGTTTGGCGAGAGAGTGCATGATGTTCGCTAAGCACGTTAATTAGCTTTTTCAAAGCCTTACGATCTTGTTTATTGAGATTTGCTGTCTCTTTGAGTTGTACGAAAAATTCAATTTGACTTGAAGTGTCGTTAAAGTCACCGAGCTTGTCTTGCAATAGTTTTAGTTGTTTCACGTTGTTTTTGTGCTGTTGGGAAGGATAGAGCGTGGAAAATCCTTCTAACAAATAACGCAGCGCTTTGCACTTTATCCGCATCGAATGAATCACACTGTCACGACTTTTGTCCGAGATCTTGCGTCGTGCTTTATCAACTTTTTTAAATTGGTCGGAGATTTTTTGGCTTGCGAAGAGTAACGCAGGTACGTTGCTATCCACTCGTTCGTGTTGCGTACTTCGCAGCAGACTATTCCTGACCAAAGTGCAGTGCGTTGTGTATTCTTCTGTAGCTAGCCAACGCGTAACTTTTGCCTGTTCGTAAGCACGTTCGGCTTCGATAAAGCCAAAAAGCTGCTCAAGAGACGATTTGTGGTTTGGGAGCATTTCAATGTATTGTTTTTTGCCCAAGATAAATACGTCCAAATCACGCAGCTTATTTGTTTTCTTCATCATTATTTTTAAATGATGTTTCAAAATACTCAGTTCAAAAGGAGGTATCAGTTCGCGAAGTAGTACGCATAGTGAGCGTATGCGCCTTAGTGTGACGCGATACTGGTGTGTATATTCAGGATCCAAGTCTTCGATGATTCCCAGCTCCAGAGAGCGTGCATAATCAAATTCACTAAGGAAGAAGTAGGGCGCTACGAAGTCGAGTTCGGAATCAGTATGTAGCGGTAATTGAAATGATGACTTTCGAAACATGATGAGCGCTTATTTGTCCCCTGCAGTACGAGTTAAGTTTATACCCATACTGCCAATTTGTGCGACTTGTCGATTCCTCATTGACATGAAGTGATGAAGCAAAGTAAACGAGAGCAAAGCATGCTGATGTTCTTGTGAGCAAAATGATCGCCCTTTGTTCGTTTGAGTTGGCTTTTTAACCATTTGAATAAAAAAGACTAATTTTTTGTTGACCAGATAAATTAATCCGTTAAAGTACGCCTCGTTCTCACGGCAAAGGCCGCTGAGACAGATGGTGTCTAACCCATCGCATGATTGCGTTGCCCTGGTGGTGGAATTGGTAGACACAAGGGATTTAAAATCCCTCGGCGTTCGCGCTGTGCCGGTTCAAGTCCGGCCCGGGGCACCATCAAAATCTTTGGTGACAGAGATAAAAAATCAGAAAGGCGCCTTGGCAGAGTGGCTATGCAGCGGATTGCAAATCCGTGGACCTCGGTTCGACTCCGGGAGGCGCCTCCACTATTTCTAAAAACCGGCCTTGTGCCGGTTTTTTACTATCTGGTATTGTCAAACTATTCTAATACACATTTATTATTGAATAATTAATTTTTGTACAAATACCAACCTCAATTATCAGTTAATCACTCTTTAACAGGTTTTCCTGAATTGCTATCTATAGCGTTATATTATCAATGTGATTTTAGTTCAATATTGAAAATAAAGTTGTGCATATATCCTGCTTGTTTCTCTATATGCCTCTAGTTGATATTCCACTGTATCGCTCAGTCTGTCTTTTAATCGAGTATAAAACTAGGTGAGCAAAAAACTTCCACCACTTTAATTTAACGTAAATTTAACAATTAAAGATGGATAATATTACTCATGAGTTGTTGAGGTATATTATTAGAATGACTCGCTATTAAGTTAATGAATTTAAAGGTTATAACTTTATGCGATGAAATTGAGATTGTTTTAGTTAAATTTATAATTGTTTGATTTTTAATGATTTAAATTGGCTGTAGTGCAAGTGATTTATTAAAGTCATTGTTGAATACAAAGGCTGTTCATATAAAACAATCATAAGATTATTTTAAGTAACTGACAAAAATGGATAAATTTATTATTACACAAACTTAACCTAAATTACTTATCACTCTGGTTGAATTTTGACCGGTTGCTTTGCTATGATTCCGGCTCTTATATTTTTGGTGGTTATCCTTTTATAACCATGTTGATGTATATAGGAACATATTTGGCTTTATAGGCTAGGGCATTTTATTTCCTAAAATTTATATTATTTTACCCTACCATTTCTGCTTATATTGGCGGGAGGGTGAACTCGTTATTAAATTAAAATTAGGTGAAGCAGTGATAAAAAATATTAAAATAAATAGAACAATCCTAAATAAAGGGTTGTCATTTTTATTAGTAATATTCGCTTGTTTACAGAGCATCCATTACGCCAGTGCAGCAGGAAGTACGACGGGACAGCAAAATACATTGGTTATCCTGCTGAACTTCAAAGAAAACCCAAATGAGCAGCCATTAACTTTGTCAGAGGCAAATAATCTAATCTTTGGCACAGTAAATGACTTCTACCGTGAAAGCTCTTTTGATCAAATGTGGCTGTCTGGGAAAGTCGTGGGTTGGTTTAATTTACCGTTGTCTAATCAGGTTTGTGATTTTACCGCTGTTCAAGATGCAGCGGATCAAGAAGCCATCGCAGCGGGAGTGAAGCTTGAAGAGTACGATCGTATTGTTTACTTGATGACAAAAACGGCATGTGGTGTCGCTGGATCCGCAACTATTGATGGCATGCCTTCACGCGCGCACATCAATGGTGATTTTTCTCCGATGAACATCGCTCATGAGCTTGGACATAACTTTGGTTTGCATCACTCTCGTGCTCTTGATTGTGGCGAGCATACGCTTTCAGACAACTGTACGTTGCGTGAATACGGTGATACCTATGATGTAATGGGTGGTCCAGACATCGGCTATTTGAATACTTTCCAGCGCGAGCGACTAGGATGGCTAGAGGGAGAGCACGCTTCAAAGACACTGGAAGTTACTCAAAATGGTACATACTCCATCGCGAATTACGAGACGACTAGTGCTCAGCCAGTTACGATAAAAGTACCTCGTGGTACTGATCCTTCTACAGGTGCAAAAAAATGGTTTTACATTGAATACCGCCAGTCTATTGGGTTTGACGACTTTTTAGATGCTCGTTCTTACTCGTTCTATCGTGGGGACGTTACGGATGGCATCATCATTCGAAGCGCTGTAGAAGGCGATGGGCGCAGCAGTAATCTGCTTCACTTTAAAACTGATTCTGAATATCGTGCGGTTTTTGGCCGAAATGACTGGTTTGACCCATCTATGCCGGTCGGTGGTAGCTATACTGACCCAGACTCAGGTGTAACATTGAGTTTGGTGAGTGCAGCGAACGGCATCGCCGAAGTAAGCGTTGTCTTTGACGGCTCTGACAACGGTAATATCGGGACTTGTACTGTAAATGCTCCATCAGTGACTGCGAAAGCTGCAACAAGCCACTCGGTTGCAGCCGGCGATGAGGTTCAATATCAGGTCACTATTACCAACAAAGATAGTGCAGATTGTTCAGCGAGCAGTTTTTCTGTAAACGCGTCAGTGCCAACTGGTTGGAAAGCGAGCAGCAGTGCAATCACGCTAGCAGCAGGTGAAACCGGACAAGTAATGATATCAGTCGTATCTTCGGTTGAGGCTAGTGATAAAGACTATGCTTTGAAGATGATCGTGACGCACGGAGAAGACTCAAGTCTGCAAACCGCAGCATCCGTGAACTACTCTGTAACCAATGAAATCTCGCCATCACCAGAGCTCGTTGCTGTTGATGATCAGGTGACTATGTCTTCGAAACAGTCGGTGATTATCGATATGATGGCAAACGATGTTGTTGGAGAGCAAAACTCTGCAAGCGTGGTTTCTCTTACTAGACCAAGTAAGGGGCGACTAGAGCTGTTATCAGATGGCACCCTGCGTTATACACCTGAGAAGAAATTCAAAAATAACGACAGCTTTACCTATACCATAGGTGATGGTCAAAGCAGCTCGACCGCTCAGGTCTCAGTGAAGTTAGAGTCCTCATCTGGTGGCGATTCTGGCAACTCTGGTAACAATGGGAAAGGTAAGAATAAATAGAACGGTATAGTTCGAAAGAAAACGCCTGACGAGTTAACGTCAGGCGTTGTTTTATTAAGTTGTAAGTAGACCTTATTCAGGGCAGTTAACAGGCTCTGGACAAGTTGGACATAGCGTACATTCTGCAGACGCTGTTATCGCTTCTACGACAACATTGCCGAAGATAGTTTCACCACTCGCATCCACAGTATCTGTAAACGCTCTGACTTCTTCACCCGGTAATGGAAGGCCTTCACCATCTCCTGGGATTGGCTCGTAGTTACCAGTAAAGTCGTAACACTCAGCAGGCGCAAGCATACCAACCTGGATTGGATTCGAGTCTTTGTTGTCGATTACGACAATGCCGTCAATGGTGACATTGGAGGTATTACATACACTACCACTGTAATTGACTTGAAGACCGTATTCATTAATACCAGTATCTTCAAATCGATTCACGACGACGACACTACAGTCTTTCTCTAGAGACAATGAACCAGGGATGTTTTGGCTTGGGCATTCCCAATCTGCGTTGTCAGAAACCGCAACACCACCACCAGTTTCAAGTGCTGCGCTTACTTCTGCATAGTTAGTGATACCGTTTTGGTCAATAATAAACGAACCATTAAACTCTTGCGTTTGTCCAACGGCGAGCATCGCTAAATTGAACACATGGTCACCAGCAGCCATATCGTTGTCAACGGCTGTAGTGTCTGTTGCCACAACATCATACAATGCAAAGTCACCGGTGTTTTCTACAGTGAGTTTATAGTTGTATTTCAAAGTGTTACCATTGACAATATCACCAAATGTACAAGTTTTAGTGATTTTAATGTCTGGTACGCCTGGTGTGTAACAGAATGAAATATGACTTAAGCCATAGTATCTACCATTTTTCCCTACAGGTGAATGCAGCAAGGCATCATCTTGATACAATAATCCATCTGTGAAGTAGTTATATAGGTTTCCGTCAGGACCACCTTTAACAAAGATAGCTTGCATAATCACAGGGCTATCACCTTGATCCCAACTGAAGGTTTTTGCCCCAGGTTGTTGATCAATAACCACTTCAAGCATGCCATCACCGAAAGTGCCGTCTGTAACTGGCTCAAGCTTGTATTCTATCAAACCATCGATCCCTGGAAGTAATTGTTGACAGGTGTTATTCCCTTCAACAAATATTGGTTGCACGCCTCGGCTTGAAGGGTCGCCAGCGGATGCGTAAACAATTTGAGAGCTCAGCACTAAACTAACCGCTATGACCCAAGTAAACAGCTTAAACATGCTGCTGATATTGATCGCTGTAAGTATATTCTGGCTACATAAAGTGGAACAACGGTAACTCTTATTGCCCCACCAAGAGTTAAATATGGTTTTCATAAAACCTCCTTGTGTAAGTGGGCTCGCTACGTCCTTGAGCCCACATACGTGATAGTTTTCTCACAGAGTTAAACTGCGTCGGTTGACTAGCATAGAGTGTTCCATATTTAACCTTTTGTATTTGTTGGTTATTTTTTATTTTTGTACAGAGGGGTGAACAGTTTGTTTATATTTTCATAAATGGTTGAGCTAAAACTTATTCGCTAAACTACTGAATATGTTTTAGTTAAATGAGTATTCAATTAGATGTGTAAAGGATGTAACACTATGCAAACAGGTGTTACACATCACCTTCACATTAGTTGGAACAGGTGAGTAAGCGTCTATTTCATATTCATAGTGGACAGTTTCAATACCGTCGTTTTTGTGCACCTGTCACAGGTGTAAACAATAAAGTGTCAATCTGTAACATTATCCTAGAACACGTATATATCTTTGTTATCGTAGGTTTTTTTGTCTCTTTTGTTTTCTTTCTCTTTCTTTAAAATTGAACACTCTGTTCATTCTCTTCGCTGTTGAAAATATTTAGTTTAATAAAATCATAACCTTAAGTAGTGGCATGCTCTATGCGTTATACAAGCCGAAACGAAAGTTGTATCTCGCTTTCACTCTTTCTTAAAAGGCAATTAATGACATAGGGACCTTCGTCTAGCTTTAGAAGCGTTCTAAGGAGTAGGTTATGAATTCTTGTAAGTCAGGTATCTGGCATACGATGAAGAGCTTTCTTTATGCAATATTTACAAGTTTGCTAATAGGTAGCTCTGCATTTGCAACACCAACAGATGGCGTATTTGAGTTAGAAGCAAATGCTAATGCGATAGATGACTCTGGAGTGGGAGCTCCAGATGACTGGTCAACGCCGCCAAACAGTGGTGGAGCATTAGTATTTAGCTTTGAGAATGACACGGCAACACCGGATACAATCTTTACTGGTGGTAATAAAGACATCAAAGACATACCAGAACTCGGTTGGAAGACTGGGACGGTACTCGATAAAGGGGATATTCTTCATGCGTATGCAGCGGCATACAACATTAATAATGACCTTGTACTCACCTTTGGTGCAGACCGCTTTGGTAACAGCGGTGATGCCTTCTTAGGTTTTTGGTTTTATCAAGACTCAGTCAGTACAAACCCAGACGGTACATTCACTGGTCAACATATTGCTGGCGACCTTTTGATTCAGGTGAATTATTTGCAAGGGGCAAATGAGGGGCCAGAAATTTTGGTTCTTGAATGGGACACAACTTGTGCGAAAGCTGATAACAATAATCCACAAGATGGTCAGTGTGCTGCGACAAACTTACGTTTGAAAGTTAAGACAAATGCACTGTGTTCACCGGGCGCGCAAGATGTGTGTGCTTCAACCAATACAACTGACTCACCTGCACCATGGGCGTATACGCCAAAAAGTGGTGTCGAAAATGTCTTCCCTCCAGAAACCTTCTTTGAAGGTGGTGTAAACCTTACTGAACTTCTACAAACAGACACCTGTTTTAGCTCATTTGCAGCCGAAACAAGAGCATCAAGCAGTATTACCGCTCAGTTGAAAGACTTCGTGGTTGGTGACTTTGAGTTGTGTAGTGTTGATATCACCAAAACATGTAATCAAGCGGTCGTGAATGATACAGAAGATGGTTACGTTTACTCATACAGCGGCGACGTGATTAATGATGGTGTTGGTACGCTATACGATGTTGTTGTAGAGGATTTAGAAGCAGGTACTACACATAGCTTAGGTGCCATTGCTTCAGGTGACAGTGCTTCATATAGCGGCAGTTTTGAAAGTACAAATAACGGTCTAACTAATACGGTAAGAGTCACAGCAGCTGCGACTCCGGGTGGCCAAGCGACCATTACTGATACCGCAAGTGATCCATGTGAGTCATTGAGCTTGTCTCCAATGATTAGTGTAACGAAATCATGTGAAAGCGGCTTCAAACTTACTGAAAACGGTATCATTGCAGAAGTGAGCTTCTCGGGAATGGTATGTAACACAACGCCTGGACTTACTTTAGTGAATGTTTCTGTTGTGGATGACTCAGGTACGCCTGAGGATACTTCTGATGACGTGAAAGTGGTAGATAATATCGAACTCGCTTCGGATCAATGTCAGTCTTATACTGGTAGTTATATCCCAACGGCATTTAGCAATGCAGAAACACAATCTTTCCGTGATACTGTGACAGCGGTTGGTTTCTTGAAAATCGATAATACTCAAGCGACGAATACAGCTTCTGCAGACTGTGACATTTGTCCTGCACCAAGCAACTAATTGACGTCTTGTGAATAAAAAGCCTGGAGTATTCTCCAGGCTTTTTCATATTGAATTGCGTGATTTAGTTCGGTTTCCCTTTACCGTTTCCACCACCATTCCCACCAGAACTCGATTGTAAGGTGATGCTAATCGTCGCGGTTGAAGAAGATTGACCGTCACTGATCGTATAAGTGAATGAATCATTATTCTTAAACTTCTTCGAAGGTATGTATTCAATGGAGCCATCGCTCAGTACACGGGCGCTGCCTTTGTTTGGCTTAGCGACCGTAATTGCAAGAGAAGTCGATTGTTCAAATGAGTCATTATTTAACTGTTGGATGCGAACGACGGATTTATCACTGATCGTTACGCTATCATTCACCGCTTCAAGTGGTGACGTTGACTCAGATAACACTGTGTAAGGTAGCTCGGTTTTGGCTGATTGTTCATTTTCAGCATCTATAACGTCAACGGCTATGCTGTAAGAGTTCGGTTGAGCATCGCTGTTTGACGTAACCATGACCGTCGTTTCTGCACTCATGCCGGAAGGAACCGTCAAGGCTCTTGCGTCATAATTCCAACCGTCAGGAACGCTTAAAGCTGTTGTATAGGTCGCGTCTGCACATTCTGTATTGTTCTGGTTCGTCACTTTAAGATTATACGCTAATGTTTCTCCGGCATTAGCATCAAAACCTGAAAGTGGGGTTAGAGAGAGTAGAGGCGATGTCGCAACGCATTGCCCTGATTCACCACCAAATATGACACTGACCTGTGCGTTTTGACCATTAGCACTTTCCAAAGTAATCGACACGCCTGTTTTTGGATCGGTGAACGTTCCACCAATCGGAAGAGCAGGGTCTTCCCAGTCATTACTCCCAAATAATTGTTTGAAAGTGGAGTCAGGCTTCATGTGTAGCAAGCGGCTACTTTTAAGATCACCGTCTGTCGCTAGGCGCACAACCACACCTTCTGTCACATCTTGGCGGTATACGATGTACGAACGGTCACGTAAAAAGCTGTCGTAGCCAAGAGCTTGTCGATATTCAACGTAAAACCATTGGCGCTGGCCTGTAATTGGATCGGTACCTCTTGGGATTTTTAAAACTTTTGATGAAGTACTTTCAAAGTCTTCATAGGCATCAATAGAGTAAACACCATCACTAGAAATGATTTGAGCAGGGGAGGTCTGCCACCCTAAGTTTTCCAGTTGGAAGGCGCTAAAGTAACCCATATCGTAGTTACCCATCGTATCGTAGCTATCACCGTACTCTATGACACGGCAATCACCAGCCAACGTACCGTCTTTACAGTCGAGTGCGGAAGCGTGATGCAATCCAAAATTATGTCCTAATTCATGGGCGATAACTCGAGGCTCGAAAACCGCATTTATTGACGCTCTAGAGGGAGTTACTCCTTGACTACCAGAGCCTTCTGATGCACATCCAGTTTTGGTTGTTAAGTAGATAAAACGGTCATAGTTTGATAGTTGATATCCCGCAGTTTCAGCCATTTTGTTGGCTTCCGCAGCTACAGCATCATCATCGCAAATTTGGTTTGATATCGGCAAGGTGAATGTTCCAGCAACATCACCAGTTAGCCAAAGTTGCCCCTGGGACATTTGCGAATAGAAGTCGCTAACGGTATTAAAAACAACATGATGGGCGTCTTCTTTAGAGATCGGGATCTCTTGAGGGTTTTCTTGGAAATTGACGAGTACAACTAATGTTTTTTGTTCACCACTAGCCACTTGCTCAACATAAGCCTCTGATGAAAAAGAATATGCTGGCACGAGGGTTACAAAGCCAAGAGCTAGCAAGCGTAAATTTGACGCAACAAAGCCCAATTGAGGGAGGATGACCTTCTTCAATTTATATACCTACTTAATATTTTGATATTAAATGAAATTACAAATTCATAATGTTTTAAATAAAATAAATAACGAGCTCTACCCAAATAGAACCAGTAATTATCAAGTGTGCATTATGTTTTATAAAGTTTGTTTTATATTTGTGTGTGTTTATTACTTTTAAACACGAGGCGAGATATTAGCAGAAGGGGTGGTTAAAATTCAACCATGCATTTCGGTTTTTATAAGTTCATGAATTATAATGTTTAACTAATTTTTACTGGTGGTTTTTATAAAAATAATAAGAGACAATATTGTATGCAACAAAAGTAGTTACAAAGACAGTAGTAATATTACACCGTGTAGTATGCAACACTCTTAATTATTTGTTATTTCTTTTGTTTCCTATATAAATGACTTATTAAAAATAAGATGCTATCAATTCCATAGAGAAAATTGTCAAATTAAAGAAATATTAATTTCAAAAAACAAGAGACTTATTATATCTGGATATAGGCAACGCCATTTTTGCCATTTTTCTTTATCTCATACATTGCATGATCGGCTTTTTGATAAACTTCATTAAACTGTTGTTTTCCTTTATCAAATAGACAAACACCGATGCTCATTCCAATCGTTACTTTATTTAAGTCCTGATTTATCACAGGAATGATGGAACTTAAGAGTCGATCACAAAGTTGAGATATTTCTTCTTGATTTGAATAAGAGCTTAAAACGACAAACTCATCTCCTCCTATGCGTCCGACTTGAGACTTGCTTGGCGCAAGCTCTGTTAAGCTATTGGCTATATTAATGAGGAGAGTATCACCAGTATGATGGCCTAGCTGGTCGTTAACTGCTTTAAAATTATCTATATCAACAAACACTAAGGCAGACTGCTGAGACGGCTTGGTTTGAGGTTGATGATTAAAGTTTTCCTCAATTGCTTTTCTATTTAATAGTCCGGTCAATGGATCACTCGAAGCTAACTTAGCCAGTTGCTGCTCATATCGCTTTTCTTTTGTAATATCGATATGAGTGCCCATCATGCGCAGTGGTTCGCCATCAGAACCATACTCGACGATGCGCCCTCGATCGTAGACCCAACTATCACTGCCGTCTTTATGAATCATGCGATGAACTACCTCATAAAGGTCGGTTTTGCCAGCTAGGTGATCTTCAAATGCACCCACCGCAAGATCATAATCTTCAGGGTGGAGATTGTTTTTCCACGTTTCAACCGTCGCGGTTAACTCATGGGGCTGATAACCTAGCATTTTGCCCCACTGCATGTTGAATATCGTCAAAGTACCTGAAGGAATATGCTGCTCCCACAAACACAGTCCATTACTGTCGAGTGCAGCATTCAACTTTTCTTGTAGTCGCGCATTCTTCCGCTTCAGCTCTTCATTTTCTTTTTCTAAGCAGGCAATTCGAGTTAGATATTCTTCCATTTTGCGCATAATTTACGTCGTTTTCGGAGCGACAATATACGAAAAATACTTTGCAATTTCTATGATTGAGCTTGGAGATATAAGTATTGAATATGCGGTAAATAATAAAGAATCGGTGATGTTACTTAAGAGCAGCAAAGTAAATGCTTGGAAAACAAAGAAGGAAATAGGGGGTAAGCGAGGGGCTCTCCTGGTGCAAAGTCTTAAATGGAGGCCTTTGCACCGGGACTACTGAGGGTTAGCGGTTTAGTGCACCACAACGCTCAGGTTGGTATGTGATATCGACAATTTCAATTGTCTTCACTTGATTATTTGGCATTGGCCATTCAAGTTTTTGGCCGACAGACAAACCGATCAGTGCGCTGCCTACGGGCGCAAAAATAGAGATATCATCACTGCTTTTCAGTTCAGAAGGGTAAACCAGTGTCTTTGTCATGGTTCTGTCTTCACCTGAAAATTTAAACTCTACAGTCGAGTTCATCGTGACCACGTTATCTGGCATTTGTTCTGGCTCAAGAACTGTTGCTCGGTCGAGCTCTGCTTCTAATTCCACAAGCTCCGCTGCGATGTTTGGCATTTTATCCAACAAGGCTGTGATTCGGTTCATATCTAAGCTTGAGATGTAGATAGAATTGTTTTCTGACATTTTATGACTCCCAAATAAAAGGCCGCCTCACAAAAATGGGACGGCACTCTATATGTCAATTACGGTATCAATCATATGGACGCTATTCCATATGAACTAAACCTGATTTTAGTCTTTATAGTGCGACTTAGCTAGTAAAAAATTTTTGTTGTGAAGCTTGATTTTTCTAAATCTTTCAATCACTTCAGATATTGTTCTCTGATCACCTTGAAACGGTGAAGTCAAGTGAGTGCGTCGTTTAGAAGCAAAGCAGGATTTATCGTAGGTGTGCTCGGTTTCGATGGTCAGCCTAACTTCATAAAAGCAAAACGGTATAGTCCGTTGCTAGCATGGCTTCGGTTATCTCAGTTTGTTAAAACTACCAATATCCGTTAATAAATTACTTTTTATTTCGCAATAGTCAGATAAATACGTTCATCTACCCCTTTAGGGTAGTTTGAAATTGTAATTGATTTACATCATGTATTAATTTTCTTTCACAATTAACAATGAGCTCAGTGATAAGAACCTAACCCTTAGGAATTATAATGAGCAAGTTGAAGCTAGTAGTCATCGGTAACGGTATGGTAGGGCACCGTTATATTGAAGACTTAGTCGAGAAAGCTGATATGTCTAATATGGACATTACGGTTTTCTGTGAAGAACCTCGTGTCGCATACGACCGTGTGCACCTTTCCTCTTACTTTTCTCACCATACTGCAGATGAACTTTCTTTAGTAAAAGAAGGCTTCTACGAGAAACACGGTATTAACATGTTGATCGGCGAACGCGCGATCAACATCAACCGTGAAAACCGCATTGTTTACTCAAGCACTGGTCGCGAAGTTCAATACGACAAGCTGATTCTTGCTACTGGCTCATTCCCATTTGTTCCACCTATCAAAGGTCACGAAAGCAAAGACTGTTTTGTTTACCGTACTATCGAAGATCTTAAAGCGATCGAAGCGTGTGCGAAGAAGAGCAAATCAGGCGTTGTTGTCGGTGGTGGTCTGCTAGGTCTTGAAGCAGCAGGCGCATTGAAAGCACTGGGTGTAGAAACGCATGTTGTTGAGTTCGCACCGAAGCTAATGGCTGAGCAACTTGACCTTGCTGGTGGTAACCAACTTCGACAAAAGATCGAGCGTATGGGCGTGAACGTTCACACTAGCAAAAACACGCTTGAGATTGCGGCAGAAGGCACAAACGCACGCAACGTTATGCGTTTTGCTGACGGCTCAGAGCTAGAAACAGACTTCATCGTATTCTCTGCAGGTATTCGTCCACAAGACAAACTAGCACGCCAAATGGAGCTAGAAGTGGCACCTCGTGGCGGTGTTGCTATCAACGATCATTGTCAGACTTCTGATGAGAACATCTACGCGATTGGTGAGTGTGCGTCTTGGAACGAAATGTTCTACGGCCTTGTTGCTCCTGGCTACAAGATGGCGACAGTTGCTGTTGACCACCTACTAGGTAACACAGAAAGCAAATTCGAAGGCGCTGACATGTCTGCGAAGCTGAAACTTCTAGGTGTAAAAGTAGGTTCAATCGGTGACGCGAACGGTCGTACTGAAGGCTGTAAGAGTTACGTTTACCAGAACGAAGAACAAGAAGTTTACAAACGTCTTATCGTTTCTAAAGACAACAAGAAACTGCTTGGCGCGGTTATGGTTGGTGACACCTCTGACTACGGCGACCTGCTTCAACTTATGTTGAACGAAATCGACCTACCAGAACACCCAGATGCGTTGATCCTTCCTGCTCACGCAGGCGCTGAGAAACCAGCATTAGGTGCAGACGCTCTACCAGAAAGCGCAGTTATCTGTTCTTGTTTCGACGTAACCAAAGGCAAGATCGCTCAGGCAGTTGCTGATGGTAATCATACGCTTGCTGACATCAAAGCAGTGACTGGCGCAGGTACAGGCTGTGGTGGTTGTATTCCTCTAGTGATGTCTGTTCTAAATGCTGAGCTTGCTAAATCGGGTATCGAAGTGAAGAACGACGTGTGTGAGCACTTTGCTTACTCACGCCAAGAGCTGTTCCACCTAATCCGTATTGAAGAGATCAAAACGTTTGATGAGCTTCTGGAGAAATACGGTAAAGGTTACGGTTGTGAAGTTTGTAAACCATTGGCTGGTTCTATCTTAGCTTCTTGCTGGGGTGAGCACATTCTTAAGCCACAACTGGTTAAGCTGCACGACACGAACGATAACTTCCTAGGTAACATCCAAAAAGACGGTACTTACTCTGTTATTCCACGTATGGCGGGTGGTGAAGTAACACCTCAAGCACTGGGTGCGCTAGCGAACGTTGCGGCAGAATACAACCTATACACCAAAGTCACTGGCGCTCAACGTATTGGTCTGTTTGGTGCTCAAAAAGACGATCTTCCAGAGATCTGGCGCAAGCTTATCGACGCTGGTTTCGAAACAGGTCAAGCGTACGCAAAAGCACTTCGTATGGCGAAGACATGTGTTGGCTCAACTTGGTGTCGTTACGGCGTTCAAGACTCTGTTGGTCTAGGTTCTTACATCGAGAACCGTTACAAAGGCATTCGTACACCTCATAAGATGAAGTTCGGTGTTTCTGGTTGTACTCGTGAGTGTGCGGAAGCACAAGGTAAAGACCTTGGTATTATCGCGACTGACGCAGGTTGGAACATGTACGTATGTGGTAACGGTGGTATGAAACCTCGTCACGCAGACCTACTTGCAAGTGACCTAGATAAAGAAACACTAATCAAGTACATCGACCGCTTCATGATGTTCTACATCCGTACTGCTGCGCCACTACAACGCACATCAGTTTGGATGGAAAACATGGAAGGTGGCGTTGACTACCTACGCGAAGTGATTGTTGAAGACAAACTTGGCATCAACACTCAACTAGAAGCTGATGTAGCGAAGCTTGTAGACGAGTACGAGTGTGAGTGGACTGCGACCATCAACGACGAATCACAACTGACTCGTTTCGCGCACTTCATCAACTCTGACAAGCGCGATGAAAACGTTGTGTTTGTACAAGAGCGTGAACAGCACCGCCCTGCAACCTTCACGGAAAAACATCCTGAAGCGAAAGGCGACATCCTACACGTAGCGATCACTGAAGCATAAGGGAAGGTTGATTATGTCATTTGAAAAGATTTGCCAAATCAGCGACATCGTACCGGGCACAGGTGTTTGTGCACTGGTTGATGGTCAGCAAGTTGCGGTATTCCGCCCAACACAAGCAGAAGAAGTGCTGGCGATCAGCAACACAGACCCGTTCTTCCAATCAAACGTGCTTTCTCGCGGTTTGATCTGTGAGCACCAAGGCGAGCTTTGGGTGGCTAGCCCACTTAAGAAGCAACGCTTTAACCTGACAACAGGTGCGTGCATGGAAGACGAGCGTTTTAGCGTGAAAGCGTACAAAACCCGCGTAACCAACGGCGAAGTAGAAATCTCTGCGTAAGCTTGGTTTTCATTCCCTCCTCTTAGGGGGAGGGAATGAACTGAAACCTAGATTCAATAGACAAAGGCTTTCCAAGCATCATCTCAGGGGAACAGGGAAGCGAGGTGTTGTAGACAGCGTTCAGGTGTCAACGGGAAGCCTTTCTCTATTCAATCTTTAACTTTTTAACTTTCAATTTTGGATAAGGACACATTCATGTCTACTGATTTTAAGCCTGCAGAATTCGTGCAAACCATGATCAATGTTGGTGAAGCGAAAACCAATACAAGCACGCGAGACCTTCTGCTTCGCGGTACGATGGCTGGCGTTATTCTTTCGCTTGCGGTGGTGGTTGCTATTACCGCGATTGTACAAACGGGTATCGGTCTTGTAGGAGCACTTGTTTTCCCCGTTGGTTTCGTAATTCTAAGTGTGATGGGGTATGACCTAGTAACCGGTGTTTTTGGTCTAGCGCCTCTGGCTAAGTTTGCTAACCGTCCGGGCATCACTTGGGGTCGTATCTTCCGTTGTTGGGGTCTTGTAGGCTTGGGTAACCTTATCGGTTCTCTGATCGTTGCTTACCTAGTGGCTATCTCTCTAACAGGTAACTTCTCTCTAGAACTGAACGCAGTAGCGAAGAAATTTGTGGCTGTTTCTACCGCGCGTAGCCTTGGTTTTGAAAACATGGGTATGGACGGATGGATCACGTGTTTCGTACGCGGCATCTTCTGTAACCTAATGGTATGTCTAGGCGTTATCGGCAACATGACAGCACGTTCAGTATCTGGTCGCGTAGCAATGATGTGGTTCCCAATCTTCATCTTCTTCGCTCTAGTATTCGAGCACACAGTAGTAAACATGTTCCTATTCCCACTAGGTATGATTCTAGGTGCGGATTTTGGTATCGCGACTTGGTTGAACTTCAACCTTATTCCAACCATTCTAGGTAATATTGTTGGTGGTCTCGTAATGACTTGTATTCCACTGTACCTAACTCACGCGAAAACAGCGCCTTCTATCAACGTAGTTGAAGAAGAAGTAAAAGCAGAGCCTGCAATCGCAAAATAAACCGCTTTTATCTGGCCCTACCTATGGTAGGTAGGGCTGTTCAACTCATTTAACTTTCGATAAGTATTGTATTGATTTAGCTATAAAAAGTAATAACTCCTTGGGGTGATTTTAACCTGGAGTTAATGACTTGAGTGTTACTTTTTATGTCCAAATTTTCGATAGGCGTTGATATGACAACTGTTAACTCATCTTTAAACAGCGGCTTTGTTTCTCTTGTTGGTGCAGGTCCTGGTGATCCTGATTTACTCACAGTAAAAGGCTTAAAAGCCATTCAAGCGGCTGAAGTTGTTGTGTACGACCGATTGGTATCAAAAGAGATTCTTGAGTTGGCCCATGCATCAGCAGAGATGATTTATGTTGGGAAAAAGCTCGATTTTCACTGTGTACCTCAAGATCAAATCAACCAAATCTTGGTGCAGAAAGCGCAAGAAGGTAAACGCGTTGTGCGCCTAAAAGGTGGGGACTCATTTATCTTTGGCCGTGGTGGTGAAGAGCTAGAAGAGCTAGCGGAATTTGGTATCAAATACGAGGTGGTTCCGGGTATCACAGCAGCAGCGGGTGCAACGGCTTATGCTGGTATTCCATTAACGCACCGTGACCATGCGCAAAGTGTTCAATTTATCACTGGTCATGTACAAAAAGATGGTCGTGAAATTGAGTGGCATTCACTAGCTCAGTCTAATAACACGCTTGTATTCTACATGGGTTTGAAGCAAAGCGGCCATATTATGGATAAGCTGATCACACATGGGTTAGATCCTGAGATATCATGCGCCATTATTGAAAACGGTACGCGCCCAGAGCAGCGCGTGTTCCAAGGAAAGTTGAACGAGCTATCGATCATGGCAGAGCAAGCCGTGAGTCCAGCATTGATTGTGGTTGGCAGCGTGACTCAACTTCACAACAAGTTGGATTGGTTCGCAAAGTAATACTGCCCAGAAGTGACTATATTTTACAGGGGCTTTGTTGCCTCTGCATTTCTTGCTTACGCATAGGCATTTGATCAATGAGGTTGTTGATAAACGACCAGTCTGTTTCTGCGCCCCAGCGGTGCTTTTCTAGACCATCTTTACCAAGCAAAATAGCGGTATGAGAACCTTTTTCGACCTCATAAAGACGAGCTAGCATTTTTAGGTCGAACTCTTCTTTAAGCCAAGCAGGAAAAGTATAACCTTGTTCTGTAATGACCAGCGTGACGACATCTCTGTCTTCCAACTCACACTCATTCATAAGTGTTTCTAGCAAGAATTGTTTGACGTATTCATCATTTTCTGGCGCAAAGTAGAGCACACTTCTATGTGGCCAGTATTTGGAGTGCGCTGGATAACCAAATGCTGTCGATGACAAGATACAAGAAAGCAGTATCACTAGTAACTTTCCGCCCATGACAGTTCCCCTAGAAACCCAAATAACTTTTTATACGTTAAGTTTAGTGGAATTGGCTCATTGTGCTTTTTCCAAAACTGGCATAGGGTAGGCAGCAAATAAATTGAGCGTAGAAATAGATGAGTTCGGAAAGCAAACAAAAAATCGCCATTTTGGTTGATGTACAGAATGTGTATTACACCTGTCGCGAAGCGTATCGAAGCAATTTTGATTACAACCAGTTTTGGTATGTTGCCACACAAGGGAAAGAGGTGGTAAGTGCTCGTGCTTATGCTATTGCGAGCAATGATCCCAAGCAACGTCAGTTCCACCATATTCTTCGGGGTGTTGGCTTTGAGGTGATGCTTAAACCCTACATCCAGCGTCGTGATGGTAGCTCGAAAGGCGATTGGGATGTGGGTATTACTCTCGATGCAATTGAAATTGCTCCCGAAGTTGAGGAAGTGATTCTAGTTTCGGGAGATGGAGACTTTAGTCTACTAGTAGAGAGAATTCAGCAGCGCTTCAATAACACGGTGACCGTTTATGGTGTACCTAAGCTAACATCCCAAACTCTGATTGATTGTGCCGACAATTTTGTCGCGATTGATGACGATTTCTTGCTGTAGTAATAGTGCAATAAAGAAAGGCGAGTCACTCAGGCTGTACGAAACGTACAATGACTCGCCTCTAATTTATCGTTGATTTGGCTAGTTACGAAGGAATGATCATTTGCCCTAGCAAGTAACCCAAGCAACACGCACCAATCACGCCGATTAAGCCCACAGACATGAATGAGTGGTTGAAGTACCACTTACCAATCTTAGTTGTGCCCGAGGTATCGAAGTTCACAGTCGCGATATCTGAAGGGTAGTTGGGAATAAAGAAGTAGCCGTATACCGCTGGCATCAAGCCGATAAGCAGCGCAGGTTCCAAACCTAAGCCGAGACCAACAGGCAGCATCATGCGAGCCGTTGCAGCTTGAGAGTTCACCACAACCGACACAATGAATAACGCAAGCGCGAATGTCCAAGGATAGTTGGTTACCATCTCAACGATGCCAGATTTAAATTGAGGCATAGCGTACTGGAAGTAGGTATCTGACATCCATGCAATACCGAAGATAGCAATCGCCGCCACCATACCAGATTTAAATACCACCCCATTTGGTACGTCACGAGGGTCAGTTTTGGTCGCAAGCAAAATGATACCGCCGAAGCAGAGCATCATCATTTGAATCACAACTGCCATGCTGATTGGCTTCGAGCCATCTACGATGGTACGAATGTCTGGCCACATCGCGATAACGACGATAACCAAGATAGAAGCAATGAACAGCAATACAGAGTTACGAGCACTTGTTGGTAGTACTTCATCAAGAGACGTTGCAGTTGTGTTGAGGATTTTTTCTCTCCACACAGGATCTTTCAAACGCTCTTGGTATTCTTCATCGTCGTCTAGCTCTTTACCACGCTTTAGGCTGTAAAGTGACATCAACAACGTACCGAATAGCGTTGCAGGTACGGTAACGAGCAGAATTGAGAGCAGAGTGATCTCGTGTTGAATGTTGGAGAGTTGCGCCAAGTAGTAAACCACTGCTGCTGAAATTGGCGAGGCTGTGATTGCGATTTGAGAGGCGACAGAAGCGGCAGCCATAGGACGCTCTGGACGAATGCCGTTTTTAAGCGCAACGTCGCCAATGATTGGCATGATAGAGTAAACCGCGTGACCTGTACCAAGTAGGAAGGTCATAAAGTAAGTCACGAACGGAGCAATAAGGGTGACGCGTTTTGGGTTCTTACGAAGCACACGCTCGGCAACTTGCAGCATGTATTTCAAACCGCCAGCGGCTTCAAGAATGGAAGCACATGTTACCACCGCTAAAATGATCAACATGACGGTGACAGGAGGAGAGGTTGGCGGCATCTTAAAGATGAATACTTCAATCACCAAGCCAATTCCGGATACGACCCCAAGGCCTATACCACCATAACGTGAGCCGATATACAGCATCACGAGCAAAAATAGAAACTCAAGATACAACATGTGGATTTCCTTATTCAAAACAGAGGGCTACATAGCCAAATTACCTCTTTGTATTGTCTCGATATTCAGAAAGAAAATACTTCATGTTGTTCACAATCCGCTGGATAAGAAACAGCAATATTCAATTATTGGCAATAACTCACGCTACACAGGGAAACTGTTAACACAGTTTTATCAGGGTGTTTTTATGCTGTGTATTTTTGCGATCATGTGAGCGTTAAATGCGAAGAGGTTTAAGAGTTTGTTGCTATTCATCGCATACGTAACCAGACCTTACAGCTCAACAGAACTCGGAAATACATTCATAACTAACCCTAAGAGTGCTTCTTTGTTATGAAAACGCAAAGGATAATAGTTTGCATTGCGATTGGTGCTTGGGTATAAAGGTGTCAGAATGACTACACCAACAATAAGCCATCATGTCTGAGCAATTTTTCCCGCAACTGTTTCAAACTTCGAGTGAGATTACACCTTACCTACACGGTGATATCGGCGAGATAGGGCAAGAAGCTATCCATATCGAGAATGATATCAACCCGATCATCCAAGGCCTTTACCAGCAAATCTCGGAGGCTCATCCGGAAGCGGGAAAAGCATATTGGTTGACAAGAACGTGGGATTTACTTTGTTGGCAGCCAGTTTATGTCGCATTCATCTCTATTTACGGTTACCACACGTTGCCAAACATTCGCGAGATAGCGCAGCACCTCAAACCTTGTTTTGTTTCTGGGTACCGATTCGCCGACGAAGCGCATATACATGGCGAGCCAGAAGCGTTGATAAAAGAGGCGGGGCGTCAAATCCGAGAACTGTTCGACTTCTATCAACAAGAGATGAGTCAATGGACACGCATTCGTCCTGGCTTCACCCATCAATTGATGTCGGACGGAATCATGGCTTGTTTAATTCGTCTCCAACAGCGCTTTCCGCAAATGACTAACTCGACACTTCAGGAGCATGCGGTCTTGTGGCTAAGCGCAATGGGTTTGGATGTTGATAATAGCCGCTCACTTCATGAGACGGAATCTGATCAGCCGCTAAAGTTAGTAAGAAAAAGTTGTTGTTTAGTCTATAAGTGTGAAGGCAGAAAGCTTTGTGCAGATTGTCCTCGTTTAGAGGAAAATCGACAGCTTATGAGCAAGAAGGTTCTTAATTAACATTTATTTAACTTGTGTAACAGTGCTCGATTTGAGAGTGAGAATAAGTATCATTGCATGCTCTTGTTGACAACAAAAAGATAAATACAATGATGAAAAGGACGTTTTCTTTCAATCTCATCGTACTTGCGATGAGCAGTGGATACGCAGTTAGCTCAATAGCAGCAGAAGATCTTCAACAAACATCGACTCCGAGCGATGAGCAATTGGTTGTTGTAGGCAGTGTGATGCCGAAATCGATCTCCGATATTCCAGGAACGGTTTGGTTTGTTGGCCAAGAAGAGATTGCTCAGCAATATCGTGCGGGCAAGACACTGGGTGATATTCTTTCTGCAACCATCCCTTCTTTAGACGTCGGCACCGGTGGTCGAACTAACTATGGTCAGAACCTTCGCGGTAGAGCAATGTTGGTAATGATTGATGGTGTCTCGTTACAGTCTTCTCGCCCGATTAGTCGTCAGTTAGACGCAATAGACCCATTCAACATCGAGCGAATTGAAGTACTATCTGGTGCAACCTCCATTTATGGGGCAGGCGCTACTGGTGGTGTTATTAACATTATCACCAAGAAAGCGTACTCGGATGACTTGTCGTTTGAATCCTACGTGAGTGGCACTACAGGCTTTAATAGCAGCGATGACTTTGATTACAAACTCGCTCAGTCTATCTCGGGTGGTAATGAGCGAATTACCGCTAGAGGTTCGGTTGTGTACACCGAGACACAAGGTGCATTTGACGCAAATGGCGACATTGTCACCCCAGACATTTCACAGGGCTCTTTGCAGTATAATTCAACGCTCGATGTTATGGGATCGACCGAGATTCAAATCTCCGATGCCAGCAAGTTAAACCTTGTCGCACAATACTATGACAGCCAGCAAGATTCGCCATACGGTTTGTACATTGTTAACAATAAATTTGTTGATGTACGAGAGGGGTTCGATTCCGACCGTGAACATGGTACAGAGCGAGTTCTCTTAAGTGCGAACTACGCTCACGACAGCGTATTCGGTCATCAACTGATAGGCGAGTTATCTTACCGTAGTGAAGACCAAACCTTTACTCCTTATTACCAAAGTGCCTCTCAACAAAAAACAGAAGTTTTTGCTGGGCGCTTAGCGTTAGCTAAAAGCTGGGAGTCATTCAAACTTGTTTATGGTGTCGATGCGTACTTAGACCGTTTTGAAAGTAACCAGGCTCTGTTCGATCCAACCATTGCGAACAGCTCTGGGAACTTAATTAATCGAACCTATGCCGAAGTGGGGCGTTATCCAGATGTTGATGTGGCGTCTTACGCAATGTTTGTCCAAGGGGATTACCAAATCAATCAAGATTGGTCAGTACAAGCAGGCTACCGCTACCAATACATGGACAATAAGATTGATGATTTTGTTGCCTATAGTATACAAAAGAAGATCGCATCGGGTAATGGTGTATCAGCGGATGCGGTACCAGGTGGCAGCACTGACTACTCTGTGAGCTTATTTAATTTGGGCACCATTTATCAGCTTAACGATGAATCTCAGCTTTGGGCGAACTTCTCTCAAGGTTTCGAACTCGCTGATCCTGCAAAGTACTACGGCCAAGGTAGCTACGATGCCGCGGATGCAAATGGTCACTACGCGTTGAACAATAGCATTAACGTATCTGACTCAAAAATGTCGGGCATCAAAACGGACAGCTATGAAATTGGTTACCGATTAGATACCGATACTGTCGCACTGCAAGCGGCGGGTTACTACTCGGTGTCGGATAACTCAATCAAGTATGACAAGAAGACGCTCCTAATCACCAATGTTGATGACGAGCAACGTGTATACGGTGCCGAAGCAAACATTAACTACTGGGTAAACCGTGATATTTTGTTAGGTGCATCAGGTCACTATGTGGTTTCTGAGCTGAAAACCAACGGTAAGTGGGAAGATCTAAGCGCGGGTAAAGCAAGTACATCAAAAGCGAACGCGTGGGCGGCTTACTATCAGGATGGCTATTCAGTACGTTTACAAAGCCAGACGATGTTTGATTACGAAGATGACGCAAACAATAAACTAGATGGATACACTACGTTTGATCTTCTTGGTAACGTAACACTACCTATCGGGCAGTTAGGTTTTGGTATTCAAAACCTATTTGACGAAGACTACACAACCGCTTGGGGACAACGTGCGCAGATTCTTTATGCAGCACACTACGATGCAGCAGCGTACGACTACAAAGGAAGAGGTCGCACATTCACACTGAACTACAGTGTCGAATACTAAAGCTAACTCTCTCCGAATATCAAAAAAGCCGCTTGAAGCGGCTTTTCTTTTAGGCTTGATCTGTCTGCGCTGTGTCTACAACGTTTTCCGTGTGTTCTGAAGCTTGGTTTTGTTCTTCAGCTTCCATTTTCGCGCGTTCAGCTTTGGAGATATAACGCGGCTTATTGCTCTTATGTAGCTTAGCGTTATGCTTCTTCTGCTTCGCTTTCAAGATCTGATTGATTTTCTTCTTGCGGTTCATGGTGGTGGTCCTTTAATTTAGCGAGGCAGGATAGTTACTTTTTTATCAAGTTACAACTAAATAAGCGCCGGTATCGGTCGCAAAATTCAAGTACGTTCCTATGTCCAATCATCTATCGCGTTTTAATGGAGCCCAAATGAAAACACTGTACACCGAACGTTTGATACTGCGTCTTGTGAGTGTAGATGATGCACCATTTATACTAGAACTTTATAACCACCCAGACTTCTACCGTTTTGTCGGAGACAAACAAATTCGTACCGAATATGAAGCGGCGCGTTACATAAAAGAAAACATGCTACGCATGCAACAAATTAAAGGCGTGAGTTTACTCGTTGTAGAGAAGAAAGAAGATGGGCAACCCATCGGGATTTGTGGGTTGGTTAAACGTGACACATTACAATACTATGATCTCGGATATGGATTTTTACCTTCCGCTTATGGCTTCGGCTACGGAACGGAGTCTGCAACCGCAGTGCTGGAATACGCTAGAGAGGAAATGAAACTCGATAATTTGGTTGCCATCACCAATAATGACAATATTCGTAGTATAAGTTTGCTCAAAAAACTGGGCTTTGAGTTTGAACGAGTTGAGCAGCAATATGATAATGGCCGCACGTTAGAACTTTACACAATGATGTTGTGATTTTTGGATAGCGCATGAGCGATATTTTACTTGGCAAACTCGCCACTGAATTTAAGACAGTAAAAGCCATGGTAGAGGTTTACTGTCATGACCATCATGGAACAAAACGTGACTTATGCTCAGAATGTCGTGAGCTGCTTGAATACGCAGAAGTGCGCCTCGACCGCTGTCCTTATGGAGAGAATAAACCGACGTGTAACAAATGTCCGATTCACTGCTACAAACCAGAGCCGAAAGAACAAATGCGTTTGGTCATGCGTTACTCTGGCCCCAGAATGTTACTGAAACATCCCATCTTGGCGGTTCGTCATTTGCTTCATGAAAAGCGCATGGTACCGGAAAAGCCTGCAGCGAACGCGTCAAACCGTCACAAGCGTTTATCTAAACAAAAATTCGAAGAATAAAAAAACGAGGGCGACATGCCCTCGTTTTCGTTGAGTAGAAGCGGCGTGGTTAGAGGCCAGCGGCCATACGCTGCTTGGTTTTGCTCGCAGCAAGTAGCATGTATACGCCAGTCGCAACCAAAGCGGCAAACAAGTAGCCTAGCAAGCCGTGTTCTTGGCCCATGAATTTATCAGCGACAACAGGACCAGCAACAGAGCCGATGCTGTAGCTAAACAGCATGACTTGTGTCGCAGAGACAATAAAGCGTTCATCAAGACCTTCGCAACCTAAGTTGATTGCAATCGGGTACAAAGCAAAAGTAGCTGCACCTAAAAAGAATAATGCAGCAGCCAATACCACGGCTGACGAGGAAATAAACGTCATACCGATCGAAAAAATACCCAAAATACAGAAAAACGCCATTAGCACTGTGCGGCTCATGTATTTGTTTAACGCGGTCACCATTGGTTGAACTAGCATGCCACCTAGAATCACTAGCGCCATCAATGTACCAATGTCTTGATGGCTAATTTTACGGTTAGTTAACTCAACTGGCATTAATCCGTAGATCGCGCCTAAGGTCAAACCTGAAACAACACAACCAATAATTGCTGCATGGTTTAGTTTGGCAATTTGCTTAAATGATAAAGCGGTTGATTCATGGCTGTTTGGCTGCTCACACTCAATGAACATTAGCACCAGCATCGCCATTAGGATCAACGTCGTGATCGCAATAAACGGAACGCCGCCACTTACGCCAAGCACGCCAATACCAAACTGGCCTAATGCTGAACCACCATAAAGCGATAGCATGTACAAGCTCAAACGTTTCGCACGCGATGCTTCGTCTCCAGACATTAGCCAAGACTCAACAATGACAAAAACACCAGCAACCGCGATACCCGCAATAAAGCGAGCGGCAAGCCACATCAATCCGTTAGCAAACACGGGTAGTGTGACGATAGTTAGCGAAAATACGGCCAAGCAACCAATAAACGCGTTACGGTGACCAACTTGACGTACGATACGTTCAATAAAAATAGCACCGGTTAATAAGCCGCCATAAAACACACTCGCCAACCAACTCGCGTAATCTGCTGAGATGTTGTATTCACCGAGCATGAGAGGGATCAAGCTCATTAAATAGCCCGAAGCCACCGCATAAAGAGACAGTGCGACGACTGGAACTGTAACTCGTGGTGATGCTGCAGGAACGACTGTGTTTTCCACTGTTTTGCGCCTATAAGTTAAATGAAATCTAAGGGTTATTCGGCGCGAATATGAGGCTAATAGTTAGGCAAGTAAAATGATAAATTTAAGTCGTTTCGATAAATAATATTTGTTAACTAGATAGGTTGATAAGTTGCATAAAAACGCCAACCTACAAACAAGGTTGGCGTGGAAGATTATTTAGTAAGTGCTTGATTTAACCATTGATCGAATTGAGTTTTAGGTAACGCACCATTGATCATATCAACGCGTTGACCATTCTTGAAAACCATAATGGTAGGAATACTGCGAATACCAAATTGCGTCGCAAGTTGTTGTTGAGCTTCGGTATCAATCTTAACAAAACGAGCCGTTCCGGCTTGCTCATGAGCAACATCAGAGAAAACAGGAGCAAAGCCAACGCACGGGTTGCACCATGGGGCCCAAAAATCTACTACAACAGGCATATCACTTTGTAATAGAGCAGAAAAGTTATCTTGTGTACCTTCGATAGGCGAGCCGTCTAAAAGTGCACTTTTACATTTACCGCAAGTTGCAGATTCGGCAACGCGCTCATTAGGGACACGATTTAGACCGCCGCACGAAGGGCAGCGAGTTTTAAACGATGACATGACTTCTTCCTTTATTACGTATTGATGAAAACATGACTTACCAGTCAGCCTCATTATTTGTATACTTATTTTTTAACCTGCCGAAATAACGCAGCGCAGGTTTGTATTTGAGCCTAAGGTTCTAAGAAATTTTATTAAAATACAACAATAAATAGGTCTGCGATGACAAATTACTACGCTGAAATTACAGGTTGGGGGAAATGTGTTCCGCCAGCCGTGCTCTCTAACGATGATCTTAGCACTTTCCTCGATACTTCCGATGAGTGGATTCGTACCCGCACTGGTATCGAAAACCGCCGTATTAGTCATGTAAACACGTCAGACATGGCGACCGTTGCTGCTAAACATGCATTAGCTCGAGCAGGCGTCGATGCAACAGACGTGGATTTAATCATTGTGGCGACTTGTTCACCAGATTCATTGATTCCAAATATCGCGTCTAAGGTACAGCAGAACCTAGGTATTCGTGCAGCCGCTGCCTTTGACTTAAATGCCGCATGTACGGGATTTGTCTATGGCCTAGAAACGGGCACACGTTTGATTCAATCAGGTAACTATCGTAACGCGATCATTATTGGTGCGGAAAGATTGTCTTTCTACATCGATTGGGCAATGCGAGATACCGCTGTTCTATTTGGTGATGGTGCGGGCGCCGTTGTGTTATCAAGAACGGAAAAAGAAACGGGTTTACTACAGTCTCAAATCGGTTGTGACGCAAAAGGCCGCGATATTCTGTCCGTACCAAAGTTTGGTACTTGTATGGATCGCTTTGCGGAAGACAACGGTTACTGGGATTTCAACTTTGTAGGACAAGAAATTTTCAAACGTGCGGTAAAAGGTATGGGGCTAGCTGCGAAAACCGTACTGAAAGCATCACAGTTAACGACGGAACAAATCGATGTTGTGATTCCGCATCAAGCGAATATTCGTATTATTCAAACCTTGTGTGACCTGTCTGGAATTCCACACGACAAAGCGTTTGTTAACATTCAAAACTATGGCAATACTTCAGCTGCGACGGTGCCAATTGCATTGTGTGAAGCGGTAGAGCAAGGTCGAGTTAACCCAGGTGATAATATGCTTCTTGCTGCGTTTGGTGCAGGTTTGACATGGGGTGCGGCAGTATTGAAATGGGGTGACCGCGTAACGCCAGTTTCTGAAAGTGATGCGGTTCTGCCTGAATGTGAGCAATCCGCGTTAGAATTACTTGAGCGTGCCATTAAGCTGTGTAACGAACGCCGTCGCGACGAGGTGTAACGGACACTCTGCAAACATAAGATGAGTAAGGGAGCGCGAGGCTCCCTTATTTGATGATGCGTTCTACAGCTAACCTGTAAAATATCTTAAGCCATAAAACCCAGGTTTGAATGAGTAAAATTACGGATGTTCGGGAACACGTATTCCAGTGCAGCGTTATCACTCACGCCCATCCAATGCGCTAGTGTTGAACCAACTTGATCAGCGGCAATTTTGGGTATGAGTCGGCCTTGAGAGTAATCATCGTTTCCGCCCAGTATTAGTTCCGGCCATGTACCGATAGGTTGTTTCCCATTTACCGCGCCTCCAATTAATAGTTGATGGCCACCCCAGCCATGATCGGTACCATTTCCGTTGCTCATCATCCGTCGACCGAAGTCAGACATAGTGAAAGAGGTGACTTGCTTGTTTAGCCCTAACCGTTCGACCGCACGATACATTGCTAAAAGGTTTGTCGCGAGATCCTCAAGTAACACTGGATGACGTGCCAGTTGCGAATCGTGTAGGTCATACCCAGAGTGTTTAACGAAAAAGACTTGTCGTTGCTGCTTCAGGACATCTTGGCTTGCTATCAATTTGTACACGGTTTGCATCTGCTTGCCGAGCGTCGACGACGTAAACAGCGGCTCGTCAGCAATGTGGTTGAGTTGCTCGCTCAGTACACTGCTCATTACCATCGACTCATCAACCATCAAATTAAAATGACCATTAAATGGATTGTCAGTTTGATGAGAGAGAAGGCGATCATAGATACCTTTGTATAAAGGGTTATCAATCGCGGTAAGCTGAACCGCGCGATCTTTTTTCAGGACGGTTTGGCGGTGTTCCATTGCCCGTAACCAAAGCGAGTTGCCATGCACACTGTATAGCGGTGTTATTTCTGATTCAGAGTTTAATACATCCAACATTCTGCCAGCCCAACCAAGATTTTTAGACTCGCTCATTCCACCAAGTAACCAAGCGTCTGTTTGAGAATTATGAGAAAACAGTTGCTCGGGAAGTGATGCTTCACCTTGCTCAATAGCTTGTTTGGTGACGGGATGGTTGAGAATGCCACTATTGAGCACGATGCTGGCATCGCCTTGTTCGAAAACGGAAGTTAACGCATTTAACTTTGGGTGTAAGCCGAGCTTCACTGGGTGATTTGAGCTATCGACAGCACTTAAATTGATAGGGAGTATGTCTTCTTTGGCGACAGAGAGTGGCCCTCTGACTTTGGAATATTGACGATAGTGCGCCTCCGATAATGGCAGTATGGTGTTGAATGCATCGTTTCCGCCTGCTAAATACACACATATTAATGCTCGAAAGTCATTGGATGGCGCTGCGAGAGAGTAACCTGGCAGACTAAGAGAGGCTAGTGCGCCCATCGATAGCGTGCTTTGTATAAAATGTCGTCGTGAAATATCCATAATTCACTCCTAATCCTGAATATAGAATTCGTCGCCAGAAATGGCGGTAAATATCACTAGAGCGAGTTTTGTTGTTGGCACATAGTCCCCACGATAATCATTCAGGGCGGTGAGCATGAGCTCTTTCAATTCAGCAGAAGCCGTTCCAGCAAAGAAACGCTCGTTAACCAATTCGACTAAGGCACGGTGATCGTCCAGAAGAAGATAAAACTCGTTAAGATCGAAGTGGTAGGAATCACCACCTCCTCTACGAGTGCTGGTTAACATATAGTTGACCAAATCGGTATAAACAGACCAATTGAGAAGTTCATACTCTGGAGAGTTAATACCAGACTCCGTAAACTCGTTAGACGGCTGATAGTCTGGAGAGTAAAAATTAAACACGGAAGGAGAACGAAGCGGCCCTTGATTAGCGATGTTCATCATCTTTGTTGCGTCTTCGTAACGTGATCCTTTAACCGTAAAACCTGATGCTCGATGAAAATTAGTCAGGACCAGTATCGGTTCTTTCACTTTTATAGGCGGGGTATCCGTCATCCCTAATGCTTCAGGGTCGAGCAATATGGCTCGAACAACGGCGGTTAGATCGCCTTTTTCTCCTTCCCCATTGTTGTTAAATATCGTAGCAACACGCGCGACGTACTCTGGGCTTGGATTTGAACTGACCAAACGTTGGATAAGTAACTTTGAAACAAATGGAGCAACATTTGGGTGAGACATCAACATATCAATCACTTTTGAAAGCTCTTCTTGTGCGGTTAGACCCGATGGGATCACGTTCCCTAGAAATCGCTTCTCGCCGGTGTCGTGTCTTTGACTGATAACTCGCATCGGTTTCACGAATGCGATGTCGGAATTTTTCCATCCAGTTAATGCTCGCGCGAGCTCTTGAATATCAGTTTGATTGTACGTGGGGATAGGTTTGCCTGTTGCGTGGTTTAGTTTTTTACTGCCATCTAAATTGAGTTCATACAAACCGATAGTGAATAACTGCATTAACTCTCGAGCAAAGTTCTCATCGGGAAGCGTTCCTGTCGTACTATTTTCTTTTGCACTACCGAGCATAGATAAATAGCTTCCCATGACTGGATGGATGGAAACGTCGTACAACAGGTCTCGGTAGTTGCCAAACGCATGTTCAACCAACAGATCGTAGTAATTCACCAACCCTGTAGGTTTGCTGGAAAGAACGCCGCCATAACGAGAAACGACTACGATCTGACTCAATGCATAAGCCGTTCGCTGCCTAAGCTGATCTTCAGCAGTAACAACAATTTGATACCAAGCATTTTCTCGGTTTGACTGTAGGCCTTTAGAAAAAGGCGTTTGATAAAGTGGTTGATGGTAGGTTGCTGGCAGGTTGATTTGTTTCTGTATCCAATCCTCTAACCCGTTTTCCCTAACCTCATTAATTAACGCAGGTGTTGGTCCAAAAGAGGTTTGATAGAGAAAACGCGCAACGGTTTGATCGGATGGGGATTGCTGTATTTGTGCTGATACATTAGACACATGGCTCAACAATAAGATAGCCAATCCTAGTACCCAAGCAGAGATTTTATTTAGCTTCTGACGTCTCATAGTTAACTCGCTTACCCGAAGTAACGATTTAAGTCCATTTAACGGGAGTTATTAAGCTCTTTTGAGCTGTTTAGTAAATTTATGAAAATCAAGCAGCTGCATAGGCGAGTATAGTAGCTATAAGTGGTGAACAAAAAACTCAAACGGTGAATTTGGTACTATAGTGCTAGAAGTTTTTGATGCTATTTTTTCTAAGATACTGATATTAAATATGGCCAATGAAGAGTGACAAGCAGAGATATCGCAATGGATATAGAAGGGGGACAGCTAAAGTACTGTTAACAAGAGATTGGTATGTTTGTTAAGGCTTAAGTTAGTTTCAAGAAATTATTGAGCCAATAAATAAAGTCCATTGGTTTACACAAGAGAAAACCACACGGATGTTCTCTTGTACAAAGCAACAAAGGTTATTTTCGGGCAAGCTTATGGTGAGCACGAGAGAAGTGATCGGCACAAAATGCGCCCACAATCGAGAGTTCGCCAGCTAGACAAAGCGAAGCTGCGACTTCGGCTAACGCTTTCGCATTGCCGTTGCCGTGCAAACCCAAAATATCCAAACATGCTTTTTGCGTTGGAAGGCCAGTACCACCGCCAACCGTTCCCACCATGATGTTTGGCAAGGTCACGCACGCGTACAAGTTGCCTTGAGCGTCCACATCCATACGAGTGATTCCAATGGCAGACTCTGCAACGCAAGCGGCATCTTGACCACAAGCAATGTACAGCGCGGCAAGGGCGTTTGCGTAATGCGCGTTGACGCCAATTGTCCCGCTGAGTAAACCGCCCACTGTGGTCATTTTGCCAAATTGAACCATAGACTCCGGCGTCGTATGCAGATATTTTTCCACCAACTCAGCAGGAATGGTCACTTCGGCGGATACTTTCTTACCGCGTACCGAGCGCAGTGTGTGTGCGTTTGGTTTTTTGTCGCCTGATAAGTTGCCATCCAAGAATGCTTGAGTTGGTTTGATTGGGCTGGTCGCCAAAATATGATGGAACACTTCGTTTGTTGCGATGGTCACCATGTTTTGTCCGGAAGCGTCACCAGTCACGTATTCAAAGACCAAATAAACATGGTTTCCTTCGATATTTACATTGATGTCTTTGAGTTTGCCATGTGAGGTGGTGGATTCCGCAATTTGACGAAATACGTCAAACTGGGTCACAACCCAACTGACGAACTGGCCGGCGTCAGCAAGGTGATTAAAGGCGAATACTGGTGTTCGGCTCACCCCTTCACTTAGTAACAATGCGCTCGCGCCACCAGCGGCGGTGATAAGATTTGCGCCACGGTTGTAGGAAGCGACTAACGCGGCTTCTGTCGTTGCGAGCGGAACCAAAAAGTCATCGTTCGCATACAAACCGTTGACGCGTAAAGGACCTGCGATGCCGACCGGCACATTGACAGTACCAATGAAGTGCTCGATGTTGTTGGAGTAAGCGTCGCAATGTGACTGTGTGAAAGGATCAAGAAGATGATCTTTATTGGTCACTTGTTCCAATACTTGCCAACGGCGCGCCAAATGCTTATCCGATAGGCCAGGGCTTAAGCAGAGACGTTTCTCTGGCTTGTGAAACTTCGGTTCTAATGCCGATTGAATCTTACTGCTGGTTTCGATATCGGAAAGGGCGGAGCTTTGAACAGGGTTATCTTGGTTTAACTTCGGCATACAAACGTTAACTGAAAAATCGAACCAGAGATTGTAGTGATTGGGGCTTTGATTACAACGTTGATTATACGTTTTGCAACAAATACCACTGTGCAAGCGCCTTTATTATCCAAGTGATTTTATATTGGAGCGGCGAATTTACCGGAAATAAATGGGTTTTGACAATGAATGTTGCAGTAAATGGCAGAGCCGGGAGGTTATGGCTCTTAGAGAAACTGGCCTGTAGGTGTTTGGATTCGGCAAGGTGTAAGCATGAGTGCCTTAAAAGCGGAATGGTTCAATCTATGAAAGGAATAAATTGTCTAACCCAGTCCCTTGGGTCAGACGTTAGTTTGAATCAGTTATTCAAAAACTAGTTGAAGGCGCGAGCCACACGTCCCGCACTTTGAATACGGTAATGGCCAACGTAAGCAGGAACAAATACAGATTGTCCTTTCGCAGCGGTTAACGTCTCACCGTTATCACTGATGAGTGTCAGGTCGGCATCAATCGCCATCAAAATCTCTGCGCTGTTTGCCTCAACCACTTCATTGTTCGGTTGGTTAAGAATGCTGAAACTAAAGTCTGCCACTGGGACCGGATAAAGGCTTTGGCAACCATTGGCATTGGGTTTAAGAACAAGGCTGTTAAACGGCTTAGGCACAAAATCTGTGCATTTAACCAGTTCTTCAACATCCATGTGTTTCGGCGTGAGTCCTGCACGCAAAACATTATCTGAGTTCGCCATGATCTCTAATCCCGTTCCTTTAATGTAAGCGTGTGGCGTTCTTGCGCTCAGGAACATCGCTTCGCCAGGTTGCAGCGTGATGACATTCAACAGTAATGGCGCAAACAAGCCGACATCGCCGGGGTATTGAGTGGATAGATCCAAGATGAGCTGGAAAACGTCGTTGTCAGTGCCTTGCTCTGATTGACGTGAAGCGTGGGCAAGAAGCTGTTTCAGTGCACGCGCTTTTGTTTCTCCTTCCATGGTCAGAATGTGCACAAAGAAATCGCGTAAACCTTGTGAGTTGATTTCGCGTTTGAATGCATCTAGCGGTGCGCGTAGCTCATCGATATCGCAAAGGCTAAATGCCTCAATAATCTCGGCATACGAGCGAAAACCGTTCATGGCTTGGTAACTTGTCAGCGCGTACACCAACTCAGGTTTGTGGTTTGGATCCTTGTAGTTACGATGGCTTGCGTTTAGTGGGATCCCGGCACTTTGTTCTTTTTCGAAGCCTATTTCGGCATCTTGTTTGCTTGGGTGAACTTGAATCGACAGTGCATGTTCGGCCGCTAAGATTTTAAACAGAAAGGGCAGGTCTCCAAATTTTGCTGCGGTTTCTGCTGATAAATAAGCGGGTTGGTTTTGTTTGATCAGTTCAGACAAAGGCAGCGTGTTTTGCTCAACCTGAACTTCAGAGCAGCCGTTTGGGTGAGTACCCATCCATACTTCTGCTTGAGGCTCATTCGTTTCGTTAGAAAAGCCAAACAAATCGTGAATAGAAGAGGTGCTTCCCCAAGCGTAGTTTTGGATTTTGTTGTTCATTTGAAAGAAGCTATGCGATGAAATAGTGTTCAAATTCATGAATTTTTCCCATAGTTAACCCTCCGAACTGAATCGGAAGAAAAATTGAGCAGAGATACGTTAAATAAGGAGGGCGAGCGCGGTTAGGTCACTCGCCAATTTGCCCGAGGGCGATAAGTCGATTTACAACCGAGGTTTTGGTTCGAGTGGTTTTCGTGAAGGTTGCGCTTGCAAAAATGGCAGCAACAAAAGGCCAATGACGGCTGCACAAACTGAAATGGTGATGAAGAAACCTGTCCAATGATATTCTTCAAGAATTAATGCCAGTGGATAGCCAGACAATGCAGCGCCCATGTAGGCGAACAAGCCCACGAATCCTGTTGCCGCGCCGGCAGAATCTTTGTGAGAGCACTCAGCCGCCGCCATACCGATCAGCATTTGTGGCCCAAAGACAAAGAAGCCGATGGAGAACAATCCCGCTGCTTGGAATGCAAAGTTGGTCAGAGGCATTAGCCAAAGCGCAGAGACAGATAAGAAAATCCCAATCGCGAACAGCAAGTTCATTGGTCCACGGTTACCGCCAAAGAGTTTGTCTGAGCCCCAACCCGCAACCAATGAACCAACAAAACCGCCGATTTCAAACATCGACAGAGCAGCGTTGGCATTAATCAGGCTATAGTGATGCTGCTCGGTCAAGTACAGGTTTCCCCAGTCATTGATTGCGGTTCGGACGATGTAAACCAACACATAACTGAACGCGAGCAGCCAGATGTATTTGTTGTTAAATACGTACGATTTCAGAATTTCGCGGTAGGTGAGGCCACGTCCGTAATTTTCTTGCGCAAGTTCTAGTGCGTCGTTGCGCCATTGGCCGACACTTGGTAAACCCATTGTTGTGGGTTTGTCGCGCAATCGCCAACAAACGAATAGACCGAGTAATACCCCGATGATGCCGGGTAGAATAAAACCTTCACGCCAGCTGTAGTGCAACGTTAAATAGCCCACCAAAATAGGGATCAGCGCGCCACCAACGTTGTGTGCGGTGTTCCAAATCGCCCATAAGAAGCCACGCTCGGAGCGTGAATACCAAGTGGTTAACAGCTTGGAGCATGAAGGCCAGCCCCAGCCTTGGAACCAGGCGTTTAAGATCCACAGAGTAATGAAAGCCGCGAGTGAGCTAGAAAAACCGAACGCGATATTGACCAGACCTGTCGCAATCAATCCTAATCCCATGAAATAACGAGGATTAGAGCGATCCGAAATCATGCCAGAAATAAACTTCGAACAGCCGTAAGTAATGTAGAAAAGTGTACCGATAAGACCCAAATCGCCTTTATCTAAGCCAAGATCGGTAATCATCGCTGGTGCGGCGTAGTTAAAGGTCTTACGGGTAAAGTAGAAACCTGCGTAGCCGATGTACATCCCCAACATAATGTGCAAACGCCAATGGTGGTAACGCTGGTCGATTTGCTCGTTGCTCAGGCTCGGTTGAGTAAATTTAGGTGAACGTAAAAATCCAAACATCTTGAGTTACACCTTAGGTAAAGTAATGCTGATTTGTGTGCCGATCACTTGATCGCTGGTGGAGTAGATAACCATTTTTCCACCTAACGCGTGCACACGTTCTTGCATGCCGCGAACGCCCATGCCTTTCATGCTGTCCTGAACTTTGAAGCCGACACCATCATCGTGAATCATCAGTGACACCGCCGTTTCTCCAATTGTCAGCTCAATATTGATCAACTGCGCTTCTGCGTACTTGGCTGCGTTATTTAATGACTCTTGGCATAAACGGAATAGGGTGACTTTGAGTGTGTCACTCAGGCTGGTGTAATCGCCTTGCCAGTTCAGTTGAACATTCGTTCCGTGATTGGCGAATTCCATCTCTCGCGTCAGTTGCTCGACGGATTCTTTCAAGTCCAAATCATCCAGCATTTTTGGTCTTAGCTTGCTTAACAGTCGCTTAGTGGTGTCGTACACGTTGAGGGAAAGCCCTTCGATCATGTCGGCGCAACCCACGCTTGTTTCGGCGTTATTTACCCGCTTAATGATGTTGGCTTGTGTGCGGATCGCCGTGATGTTCTGTCCAATTTCGTCATGTAGCTCGCGCGCAATATCGCGTCTTACCGATTCTTCCGCTTTGATAAGCTGGCGAGACAAATTCTGATTGCGTGCAAGCTCGCCGCGCAGTTTGTGATTGAGGTCTTTTTGTTTCTGAACCCCTAAACCGAGCATAATGCCAGTAATGGTTTGCGCCGAGAGAGATAATAACAAATCGGTGATTTCTAGATTCGATACGCCGCTACGAGCCGCAATCAGCGCTATGCTGTTGAGCATGGTGGCGAGCAGAGCACCTTGCCAACCGTAACGCAGAGCAAGCACGATGATTGGAATCGCCATACAAAACGGCGCAAATCGTTTTAGCTCTTCAGGTAAACTGGTTTGCACCAAAATACTGCCGATCAAAAGCAGCGCATAAAGCACGATATGACGCACCTGAAATACGACGGCATTACTAAGTAGGAGAGAGCTAAGCGGAGACCAACGACTTTGGAACAAATAGCTCCACAACAGGTAGCACATAGGCACCACGAGCAAGCCTCCAGAAATGCTAGCCAGCCATACCATGTAAACAGAAGGCACGTGAAATCCGACCGCCATTACGTTGATGAAGGCGGTAATGATGATCACAATGCCCATGACGGCTAAGTGGCGGTTTTGGTCTCCGTAGTAGTATTTTTTCGCAATCAGAGTGACCGGGATACTGGCAATGCTCGCAATCAGCACGGTAAGCCACTGCGGTTGACCCAGTAACATTGCAAGTGCGATGGAAAGTCCCCACTCCGAAAGGTAAATCGTCGGCCAATAAGCGGTGCGAGTGTGTAGGGCGACACCTAATCTTAAAGCGAAAGGAAACAATAAGATCGCCAGTTCGGGATCATTGACAAAGTAATAGGCAATCACCCATAAGCAGAACCAGGCGCAAGCCATAACAAATAGTCCGCAAATGGTGGTAACAGCGCAAGCTCGCATTAAAAGGACTCTTGAGAAAATAGTTTGGCGAGCTCAACGTTGTTTTTCACGCCGAGTTTGTCGATGGCATTCGCACGATGCACATGCACGGTCTTGTGGCTCAAGCCAAGCTCTGCCGCGACAGACTTTACATCCAACCCGGTCGCAAGTAGCTGACATACCTCGTTTTCACGTTTTGTCAGTTGGCATAGAGAGGTGGTGTTGTCGCTAGGCGTTGCAAGTTTAAGTGCAATATCTGATGTGAGGTAACAGCCGCCAGAAGCACTGGTTCTCACGGCTTGAATAAGTTCGTCTGGGCTACAGCGTTTACTAAGATAGCCTTTTGCACCTAGCTTTAGTGATTTTTCCACCATCGCAGGGGAGTCATGCACGCTAAGCATCACGCAGGCAATGCCAGTTGGTATTTCGCTAAGAAAGTTTAAGCCGCTTTCATCTGGCATGGAGATATCTAGGATGACGACATGAGGGTGTACCGCAGGCAAGCCTTTGCGCGCTTCGGCGACAGAGCCGAATTCACCGACAACGGTAATATCACTTTCTAAATTTAATAATTGTGCGAAACCTGAACGCACGATGACGTGATCATCAACTAGAGCAACATGAATCATTATTACAACCAAATAGAGCAGACGACTAACAACAATAAGCTCCAACAGGAGCCAATAGAAAAACCTTTAATGATACTGAATTGATCAACTCATTTTAATGATCTTGCGCGCTTTACCGAAGTAAAGCGCGCAGAGAAGTTAGGCTTGGTTTTGTGCAAGTTGAAGCTTCTTCGCGTGTCGAATCTTCTTCTCTTCCGCGATAGCGACGAAAGCAAGCAAAACAATACAAATCATGGCGGAGGTATCTAGAGCTGCGAAGGTACCTTTCCAACCTGTTAAGCCGAAGATAGGTGTACCGTCTGCAATCATACCGAGACCAAGTTTCGCGAAGCTGTCACCGATTAGGTAAGCGAATGTACCTTTTACGCCGTCAGCCACACTGATTGCTTTTTTAGGGACAAAACCAACCGCGGCAACACCGATAAGAAGTTGCGGACCAAACACCAAGAAGCCCAATACAAATAGTGAGGCTAAGTACATGAACTCGCTAGTGGCGTGTTGGTAGAACTCAAGCGATACGATGATCAAACCAAGAGACACACAAGCAACCAATGCGCGGCGACCGTTTGCTAAGTCAGATAAGTAACCCCACATCAAAGTACCCACAAGCGCACCGACTTCGAATAGAGTAAAGCCAGAGATTGCCGTTTCTTTTGACAGACCAAGTTCTTGGTACGCGTATACCGTTGACCATTGGTCGATACCGATACGAACGATGTAAAGGAAGATGTTGGCAAAGCAAAGTAGCCAGATAACTTTGTTTTTAAGAACGTATTCAACAAAGATTTCTTTTTTGGTCATCTGGTTTTCTTCAGCGGCGGTGTCTTCTTCACTCACTGCTTCATCGAAAAGTTCTTCTACTTTACCTAGACCGTAAGCTTCTGGAGAGTCGCTACCAAAGCGCATACCGATAAAACCAACGATGATCGCGATGATAGAAGGGAACACGAACATGCCGATTACGTGTCCGTCGAATAGGTAGTTGGCACCGAAAAGAGCAACACCCGCTGCGCCCGCACCACCAACGTTGTGTGACATGTTCCACAAGCCTAGGTAAGAGCCGCGTTTGTTACGAGGTGTCCATTTTGTAATGGTTGAGTAACTAGAAGGGCCACCAGTACTTTGGAAGAAACCACTCAGAGCGTAGAAAGCCACCATCAAGAACAGGCTTGCACTACCGCCGCCCATGCTGAAGCTGAAACCAAGCATTGCAAGACCAGAAAGGATCAGCATAAAAGGGAGGAATTGCTTGGTGTTCTTACCGTCAGCGTAGTAAGAGACAACGGTTTTACCGATGCCGTATGTGATGGAGAAGCCAAGGCCAATAAGACCTAGGTCTGTCATGCTCAAACCGTAAGTTGAGATCATGTCGTTTTGCGCGACATTGAAGTTCTTACGAATCAAGTACATGGTTAGGTAGCCGATAAATACGACCAAGTAAGATTGGATGAACGGTTTAAACCACATCTTTCTTCTAACTTCGACAGGAAGATCGAGGGTCGGCTTCCGCACCTGTTCGAGGAATTTTAACATGATGAACTCTCTTGTAATTGTTTTAGAAACACAACGGCGACCGTTATGTGCTCTTGTTACCTTTGACTGAGCGGAATTCTAGAGAGTGGTTTTGTGAGGCACATGAGATGGTTGCCTAGATCGGCTAGGAAAAATTCCTAGAAATGCCTAGGAAGGCGGAAAAGCGTGAAAAGAGTCACACAAAATCCTTACTAATTTATGGGTTTTTGACAGGGTTCTTATCGGATTGGAAAGCGTTCAAATGCAAGCAGGTTAATATATGCAAGCTTAGTGCTGACAAGGGGTGAGCACGTTTGGTTGGAGAGAATAGTGTCTTGTCGCTAAGTATCAATTGGGAACGAGAAGCAAACAACAGAGACCCAGAGGTCTCTGTTAGAAATATTAGGGATTTGGCTAGGTTGACGTGTTAAGGCGCAGGGCTGTATAGACGTGGCGAGCCGTGTTTTGGTAAGTGAATTAGGTTCAAATGGTTTCTTCTTGCCCATTCGACAGTTAACGCTGTAGGTGCAGATAAGCAAACCAGAGTGGGGATACGCGCGCGAACGGCTTTGTGGATCAACTCTAAGCTGCAACGGCTTGTCATGATAGCGAAGCCACTTTGAGGCTCGATGTGATTGTTGGCCAATGCGCCAATCAACTTATCTAGCGCGTTGTGACGGCCGATGTCCTCTCGGCACAACTTGATGTTGCCTTGTAAATCTGCAAATAAAGCGGCGTGTAACGCGCCAGATTCACGTGCGGCTTCTTGATGCAGTGCGACTTTGTCTCGCAGCCCTTCAAATACATCGGAGCGCGGAGGAAGAGACGGTGTTAGCGGTGCCAAATCAGGCAAAGCTTGTTCCAGAGCCTCTACACCACAAATGCCGCATCCGGTTGTGCCGGCAAGATTTCGGCGCTGTGTTTTTAACGCCCAGAAAGCGCGGTTGCTGATTTCCACTTCCGCATAGTGAGATTCGTGATCGCCACCAATTTCAATGTCTTTAATCTCTTTGAAATCGTGGACGATGCCTGTGCTTAGGCTAAATCCTTTCACGAAGTCTTCCAGATGGCCTGGCGTCACCATCATGACCGCTTGGCTAATGCCGTTATAGCTGATAGCTAAGGCGGATTCACTCGCCAGCGACATTTGTTGCACTGGGCGGCCATCAATCAATTCTCGGTAATTGAACGCACTTGGTTGAGGTGGTGCTTGATTGAAATCGGACAGTTCAAAATAAGATTGAGTAGTACATCTCATGAAATCACCTCATAAGCCGTTATGTATGCCAAAAATTGACGTGTGGATTCTTGTTATCGATTGAATATGTTTTTTGCTTCTGCGAAGCACTGATCGGTTAGCGCGGAGAAGGGTTCTTGTTTTCGCTTTAACAAACCTAGCGGGGCGTGAACGGCGGCTTCTTCGATAGGGATAATGCGAAGCGTATCGTTCAACTCTTCCAATCCACAATTCAGCGGCATAATGGCGCAACAAAGGCCACTGGTTACTGCTTGGATCAAGTGAAAGGTGGAGTTACTTTCAATGACGGTTTGCGGAACCAGCCCTTTACTCACAAAGCTAAGATCAATGGAGTGGCGATAGTGCATGCCCTTCGAAAGCAGCCCTAGCGGAATGTTATTGAGTGACTCCCATAACACTTCAGATTCGGCAAAATCAAAATGACGCTCATCGAATAAAACGCCAAGTTTGGTTGAATCTAGCTCGATAACATCGAAGTAAGCGGTGTTAACTTGATCGACATAACACATCCCCAAATCAAGTTGATTTCGATTGAGTTGGTCTATGATCTGTTCGGTCGTCATGGAGAGTATTTGAAAGCGTAACTCAGGGAACTGTTGAGCTAATGGTTTGAGCAATTGCATAGGGTTTTGGCTGGCGAGTGGCACCATTCCAAGCCGAAGAGAGCCGACCAATTGACCACGGCAGTTGGCGGCTTCGGCTTGCAATCCATCATGAGCTGCTAAGACGGTTTTTGCCCAAGCCAAAATGCGTTCTCCGGCTTCAGTAAATCCTTCAAATCGTTGACTTCTTTGGATTAATTCGAGATCGAGCTCTTCCTCTAGGCTTCGGATCCTCATGGACAAGGTAGGCTGCGTAATGTGGCACAATGCGGCGGCTTGACCAAAGTGTTTGGTCTGTTCAAGTGCGATGAGATATTTAAGTTGTTTGATATCCATAATGGCTTGTTAACCTTGCGTTGTGAGTCACATGTACGGGGGAACTCCCTAAAAAGGGCACAGCACTACCGTACTTTTTAAGCGCTGGAGCGTTTTAACTGGGGAATGGAAAACCAAAACCAAGTCAAGAATAAAACCACACTCAAAATTGATCTGAATCAAGGCTATTCCTGATATTAATTAGGGTCAAATTTAAAGTATCTATAGTGTGATAGATACTATCTATTATCAAGAGTGCCGATTTTATTGAGTTCGTTAAGCGAACTAGGTGGAATCGGATGGGAAAACGATTAACCTCATAAATTGTATTGATTAAAAATGTGATGACCGTCAGTGGAAAAATTCGTCATAGATTTTGTTTATCACTCGGTCAGGATTATCAATTGGACGCATATTGAATAACGACTTAATCTTTGATTTAGATCAAGGCGCAACAATGCGAATTGAATCTAACAGTCTTAGAAACAGTAGGCGGGTATCCGATATCAAGAATCTAGATAAGTAAACGCTCGGACAAGCGAGAGCATGTTGAGTGGTTACTTATTTGGATTAAAAAATACATGGATTAGAAACTAAGCCCTTCAATACTTCCGCATTATCTCAATAAATAACGCGCTTGTTTTCACGGGCACCCTGCTTGCTGGTATATCTGCGAGGAGTAAAGTCGTGAGCCAAAAAGAACAAATAAAAACATACAAAGGTCCAGCTGGTGGTTGGGGTGCACTGAAAGCCGTAACCAGAAGTTGGTGGGGCAGTGAAAATGCAGTTAAAAACATTCGCACTATGCTCAAAACCAACCAAAATGGCGGTTTCGACTGTCCGGGATGTGCATGGGGTGAGTCGCCAGATAGTGGTAAAGTCAATTTCTGTGAGAATGGCGCGAAAGCGGTAAACTGGGAGGCGACCAATCGTCTGGTTGATCCTGAGTTTTTTGCCAATCACAGCGCTTCTTCTCTCTCAACTCAAACCGATTACTGGTTGGAATACCAAGGCCGTATCACGCACCCAATGCGATACGATGCTGAATCCGATCATTACGTGCCAGTCTCTTGGGATGAGGCTTTTGCACTTGTCGCGAAACATCTCAATCAATTGGATTCGCCACACCAAGCTGAGTTTTATACCTCTGGTCGTGCAAGCAACGAAGCGGCGTTTTTGTATCAGCTATTTGTGCGCGCATTCGGTACCAACAACTTCCCAGATTGTTCCAACATGTGTCACGAAGCCAGTGCAATAGGGATGAAAGACACCATTGGCGTTGGTAAAGGCACAGTGATCTTTGATGATTTTGAAGAAGCTGATGCGATTTTCGTGATTGGTCAAAACCCGGGTACGAACCACCCACGAATGCTTGAACCTCTGCGTGAAGCGGTAAAACGTGGAGCACAGGTTATCTGTCTAAACCCGCTGAAAGAGCGCGGATTAGAGCGTTTCCAAAACCCACAGATGCCGATTGAGATGTTGAGTAACGGTTCAGAGCCTACCAACACGGCGTACCTGCGTCCTGCTTTAGGTGGAGACATGGCAGTGTTTCGTGGCATCGCGAAATTCTTGTTGCAATGGGAACGCAAGGCATTGCAAAACGGTGGAAAAGCGGTATTTGATCGTGAATTCATCAAGCAACACACAACAGGTATTGATGAGTATTTGGCTGAAGTGGACGCAACCTCTTGGGAACACATCGCGGAACAATCGGGTCTTGATTTAAGTGAAATCGAGATGGTGGCGAGCATGTATCGACGTGCAGAACGTGTGATCATGTGTTGGGCGATGGGGTTGACTCAGCATCGTCACTCTGTGCCAACCATTAAAGAAGTCGCAAACGTGCAAATGTTACGAGGTAACGTTGGTAAGCCGGGAGCGGGGCTTTCACCAGTGCGTGGTCACAGTAACGTTCAGGGCGACCGTACGATGGGCATTGATGAAAAACCTTCAGATCTGTTGTTGGATCGCATTGAAAGTCGATTTAACTTTGACGTCCCGCGTGGTGAAGGCCACAACACTGTGCAAGCCATTAAAGCGATGGAAGAAGGGCAAGCGAAAGTATTTATCGGTTTGGGCGGCAACTTTGCACAAGCAACGCCAGACACAGAACGTACGCACAACGCGATGCGAAACTGTAATTTAACCGTACACATTTCGACGAAGTTAAATCGTTCTCACCTTGTCACAGGTAAAGATGCGCTTATTCTTCCATGCTTAGGCCGTACCGAGATTGATCAGCAAGCGACTGGCCCACAAGGCGTGACGGTTGAAGATACCTTCAGCATGGTACATATCTCATTTGGTCAGCTAAAACCGCGTTCGGAGCATTTGCGTTCAGAACCAGCGATTATTGCCGGTATTGCCAATGCTACACTCTGGGCAAAACCAATTGATTGGTTATGGGCGATTGAAGATTACGACCGTATTCGCGATTTGATTGCAGACACGATTCCGGGCTTTACCGACTTTAACCATAAGCTTAAACACCCGGGTGGATTCCACTTGGTAAACCCAGCTGCCGAGCGTCGATGGAATACACCAAGCGGCAAAGCACAGTTCAGCTCTAGCGAGTTGCCGAAGCAGTTGATCAGCGAAGCGATACTCGAAAAAGGCCAAAAGCCAGATTTGATCTTGCAAACCATGCGCTCACACGACCAATACAATACGACACTTTACGGCTTGAATGACCGTTATCGTGGAGTATTTGGTATGCGCGAAGTGCTGTTTATCAATGAAGCGGATATTCGTAAACTCGGTTTTGAACCGGGCGACAAAGTGGACATGGTGTCATTGTGGGAAGATGGCGTTGAGCGCCGTGTGAGCGGATTTACGCTTGTTGCCTATGATGTACCAGCAGGTCAGGCGGCGGCTTACTATCCAGAAACAAACCCATTAGTTCCTTTGGACAGTTATGGGGATAGAACGTTTACGCCAACCTCTAAGTTTATTGCGATAAAATTGGAAAAATCGACATCCGATAAGATCGCTTTGGTGGAAGCGGAATAGTGACCAAACCGGCACAACGACATTTCCGATAAGCAAACGGCTGATATTAATTATCAGCCGTTTTTAATTGCGCTCAGTCTGCATTTAGTGCGCATAGCTTGTGTATAATGTTAATGACATTATGCTGCTCGATAATAGACAGATAAGGCCGATTTGAATCTAATTTCAAGTAGTAAAACTAATAAGAAGATGCTTATGACCTTGAAAAATATAATTAAATTAACAATCAGTCACTTAGTGGCAGTTTCTATTGGCATTGCGATAGGTATCTATACTTTACCGATCCTTATTGCACCACCTGCGCCGACCGATGAACAAGTTGCTAAGAGCAAGCAAGGTGCAGAATACAGCGCAGTGTTTAAGAGGGAACTCAAAGGTAGCGACGCTTTTCATTGGGGAGAGGGAGAAATTCATTTGAGTTCTGAAGTCATTACGTTGGTAGGAAAACTCGCTCCCGGACCAGACTATAAACTCTATCTATCTCCTAAGTTTGTCGAAACGGAACAAGAGTTTAATGACCTTAAATCTGAGATGAGCTTAATTGGTGATGTCAAAACGTTCGATAACTTCGTTGTTGAGGTTCCTCAAAGCACTTCAATTTCTGAATACAATACGGTTGTTGTATGGTGCGAGACATTCGGTGAGTTCATTACTTCGGCAAAGTATCAATAAACCTTAGCAGTAGAGTGAAAGGCTTTTCTTTTCACTTTACGCTAGGATGTTGTTTCGCATAATTAAGAGGCAAAGACTCTTAAACACTCTAAATTTAAGAGCCTTTGTTTAGAGTTATTGACAGAACCATTCGACCTGTAAGTCGTTTGCACCTTTCAGGCTACGTTCTGGAAAAACAAGATTTCGAACTATTTAGAGTTATTCTCTGTTTGGCTTGTTTCGTTCGATGACGCTAATCGCAATGGCTAAAAATAGAATATCTTTTACTAAAAAGAAGTTTGTCACCAAAACCCCATCAGACACTTTCCATGTATTCGGTGTCGTAATTAGAAAGCTGAGTGTCGCAAGAAAAATAATTGCGGCGGCTATGCCAGAAAAATAAGCGACTCGTGTGTTTTTAAGGCCAACGATTAATCCAATAGCTACAATGATTTCTGTTGCGCCAATGATGTTTGATACGGCTTGAACTGACATCACATCATACAACCAACTCATCAGAAAATGATTTTCAACGAGCGGTTGTATAAGCTTGGCCTCTGTAGGTGTGAATTTATAAATACCAATCCATATTAGAACTAAAGAAACGCCGAAAACTCCGATAAGATATCCAATTGAGTCACATTGATGATGGCTTTTTACGTTTTGCATAATTAACTACATTCTCCTGTTTGTTAGCGCTTCCAACAAGACCTATAAGGTTGGTAGAAAATTTCATAGGTTTTTTTCGCTCAAACAACAGATATTAAAAATCACGTGATACAGAATTACGTGTTTGATAGAACTTAAGGATATTTCGTGGAAGTTAAAATTTTTCAGGTTGACTCGTTTACATCAGAGGTTTTCAAAGGTAATCCCGCGGGTGTTTGTATCACAGAGTCAAGCCTTGATGAGGAAACGATGTTGGCCATCGCGGCCGAGATGTCGTTATCTGAAACGGCATTTCTGTCACTCAGTACAATGCAACTTCGTTGGTTTACACCGAGGACGGAAGTTGCTTTGTGTGGACACGGCACACTTGCAACGGCGCACGTTCTGAAAGAGCAGGGGTTATATAATACTGGAGATACGATTGAGTTCGTTACGCTATCTGGGGTTTTAACTGCACAACTCGATCATGAAGAAATTCATTTGGTGTTTCCTGCTCCAACTTTAGATATGCGAGCTAGTATTAACAAAGACTTACTTCATGGTTTGGGGCTAGATGCCGCCAATGTAGTCGCCTACGGTCAGTTTGATAATAAGCAGTTGGTCGTCATTAATGATGAATTTGTGCTTGAACAGCTCGACCCTGATTTTGGTGCGCTGCTTAAACAAAAAGGCCGTGGCGTCGTCATCACTGCTCAATCAAGCACTGACGCCGATTTTGTCTCTCGATACTTCGCGCCTTGGGTAGGTGTTAATGAGGACCCAGTTACAGGCTCTGCACATTGCGCTTTATGTGTTTACTGGGCTAAAGAGCTCAACAAAAAGCAACTGAAAGGCTTCCAAGCCTCCAAGAGAAGTGGGGTCGTCCATACAGAGTTGTTAAGCACTGAGCACGTTAAGCTTTCTGGAAATGCAGTAACGATATTGCGAGGATATATGAGAATCGCGTAGCGGTCCTTGTGGGAATGATTTTATTTTCGTGTTACCCAATGCTCAATAGTGAAGACGCTTGAATGCTGCTTATTTAAGTGGCTGATTTTTTTTTGTAAAAACACCCCTGGCACGGTGGTGTATAACGATTGGAGAGTTATATGAAAACTATCGGCCTTCTAGGTGGTATGTGAATAGCCACCGACTTGATAGACACCTTTTAGTTAGGCAAAATGACTAAAAGAGAGGTGCTTATGAGCAGCAAAAGATATCCAGAAGAATTTAAAATTGAAGCGGTCAACCAAGTGATTCAGCATGGCTATGCCGTTAACGACGTTGCTGCTCGCTTGGTGATATCCAGTAAGACGCTTTATAACTGGGTATCAAAGTTCTCTAAGCCACCGACTCAGTGTAAACAAGATGGCGATCTTCTCACTGAAATTGCGCGCTTGAAGAAGCAACTCAAGCGAGCCGAGCAAGAAAGGTATATTTTAAAGGAAGCCGCAAGGTTGTTTGCCAACGAGTCAAAGAACGATACGCGTTCATAAAATCTCGCAGTCATCACTACCCCATCCGAGCGATGTGTCGCTGCTTAGGGCTACACCCTAGTGGTTATTACACATGGCTGAAAGAGCCACAAAGTAAGCAGTATATTGAAGAAAAAAGCTGTTGCTCAAAATCAAACAGCTTTGGCTTGAGGGTGGTGGTTTACATGGATACCGCAATCTTCACTTGGATTTAAAGGATGAGAAAATAGCCTGTGGGAGAAATCGAGTTCTGAGATTAAAGCAGAACGCTAACCTCAAAGTTTTACGAGGTTAGAAGCGTCCAAAAGTGGATTACTCCGGTCTTTAATAATGGCCTCAATAGAGAGTTTTAAGTGTTAGCGCCAAATCAGTGGTGGGTGAGCGATATCATTTATATCCACACGCACGAAGGATTTTTGTTCTTGGTGGTTGTAATGGATTTTTACGCTCGGCAAGTTGTCGGTTGGTCTATGTCACCAAGAATACGGAGGATCTTGTTTTATTAGCGATCACGATGGCATATTGGAACTGAAAGCATGAGTCGCCAACCCAAAACTGCGACATAGATATATAAAGATAAGATAATTGTGCTCATGCTCAATTATTAGGCATGTATAAACTAATCGCCGTACGATTTATCCCTTCCATGTAATGCAGAAGGTGGCGGAAGGCGTTTGCTGGTGCTCTCTCAGCCTGTGTAGGATGTAATAATTCATAGCAATAATCATTAAGTGGATGAAAACCAAGTAATGCCGCTTGCTGTCGCCACGCTTCAAGTTGCTGTTTGGTTTTTGGGCGTAAGTTATGAGCCCCTTGCTGTAGAATCGCGTGAGATAACTGTTGCCATTTCAGTAAAAAATCAGAGAGTTGATTTCGTTCCATTTAGTTTTTGTCCTTTGTTTTTATTTGCACTAAGCCGAATTTTTCATCAGAGAGTGGGGTTTTGGTAAACATCGCCAATACCTCAAAATAACTCTGTTTTGCATTGCAGTTCCAGCGACCAAAGAGCAGTTGCTGATGCTCATTACTCATAGATAAGTCTATATTTTTTGGGATACGAACATTCACCCTTGTATCGCATGTGGTAACGATCTCCGCTTCTTGATAGTGACAATATGGCATGTGTTGCGTCTGGTATGCTTGTTCGCAGCATAGCCAACCTAATTGATCCGTATTGGATGCAAAACGGTTTGATAAACGACGGGTTTGCATACGCTGCCATTGGGCACGAACCTGAAGTTCTGGGTGATCAAACAAGGTTTCCCATTCAATATCGGTAGGAGACGATGTGATTTTAGTATCTTTTATGGATAACTCATTGTGATGCGTTATTTTTGATTGCGCCGAAAACGACATCAGTGCCAATGAAGGCAGAGCTTTGAGATCGCACTGAGTATGCGCAAACGCCAATTGACTATTCCAGCCTTGATTTCGCTGTGCTTTTCGACCATCGGTGATGGTAGTCCATTGGTGCTGAACATGATCATAAAGATAAAAACGATACCCTTGAGCGCCTTTATCGGTACGCCAAAACTCCACACTTATCCCCATTAGGTTGTGATAACTCACTGGATGATAACGGCGCTTGTGTTCACCCGCTAAGAGATACAGTGGACAAGGCAGTGGCGTTTGTTGTAAAGCATGAAGTTGCAAGCTTAATGCCGTGATCTGCGGTATGACGGTGGCGTAGTCAACATCAATATAGTTAGCGACTAAATACTCAATCGTATTCAATACACTATTGAGTTGGGCTGACAGAGAGGGTAAATCCACTTGGTTTAACTCAAGTACCAAAGTATGCGCTTGTGCCAGTTGTGCAGGAACGATGTTTTGCACGCCCACTGAGAGCGTCTCTTCTAACCATTGTTCTAATTGCTGTAATTGAGCGCGTTGCTTATCGCTGATTTGTTCAATGAAGATCGCCTCATCCATGGCTAAGGTATTGCCTTGTATGGAAAGTGCAATCAGTGCCGCCGCTTGGTGTACGCAAGGGTGTTGTTTGCATGAGCAGGTGGCAAGTTCCCATTGCGACGCTCGTGGGAAATAGAGACGAAAGGATTTGCTGCTTGCGAAATGACATTGAACGATGGCGTGTTCATCATGGATTTCTACATCAAGGGTAATCCCTTTTCGCCAGTGCTGAATGGCCTTGGTGACGGTGCTCTTTCCCATAATAGGGGCGAGGTCATCACAGTGCTGTATAAACCAATCGTTAAGGGAAAAAGGCGCCAAAGAGGAGGCGACCTCTGTGGTGGTTTCAGGAGTAGTTTGACTTTCACATTGACGTAATGCAATAAAAAACGCCACTTTATGAAAGCAGGTATTGATGGCACCACACGAGCAAGTTAAGGCATCAATGCTCTTTTCACTGAGCGTTAATTGGTGTTGATCAATGACGCCATTTAGGTGAGAGGGGGTGATGTCCCACTCACTGATATCCATATCTTGGCTTTGTTTGGTGGCGCGACGTAATAAACCGCGATTTGTCCAGTTAACTAAGAAATCATCGCTTAATTGTTGCGACCAGTGTAGCAATGTCATTATTTGATTACCTCAGCAACCCATTGACTTAAATGTTCGGGCGTCATTGATGCTATCTCCATCCCCTTATGTAACAGTTGGTTGGTGATTTGATTGTCGTACTGTGGAATGCCCGCCGTATCTAATGCCGTTAATCCAAGCAGGGTTACGCCATCGCGGTGCATTTTTTCAGTATAGTGATACAGCGAAGCGGGTGAGCCACCTTCATAGAAATCACTGATCAATACCACCATGCTACGAGCCGGATCCGTGATGCGTTCATGCGTGTATTGCATGGCTAAACCGATGTTTGTCCCACCACCTAATTGAGAATTCAACAAGATGGCCAGAGGATCCCCTGCATGATCGGTGACATCGACAACCCGTGTATCAAATAAATAAAGTTTGACATTGAGCATAGGCAATCGACAAAAAATGGTGGCTACCACAGCGGCATGGATCAAGGAATTTAACATCGAACCACTTTGGTCAACCACCAAATGAATGTCCCACGGCACTTTATTTTGTTGGGTTTGATAAAAGAAAGGGCGTTCTAAAATAAACGTCTCTGTGTCAATTTGGTAGTGCTTTAAATTTCGTTTAATGGTGTGATGCCAATGCGTATAGGATAACGGCATCGGTTGTGCGTGGCTCATCGGTATTCTGTGATGAGAAAAAACACTGCGAATTTGTTGTACGAGTACCTCTTCTAACTCTTTGCATACGGTTTGAATAATGCGTTCTAGCTCAGAATGAAGAGAGGCTGGGATTTGTTCGCGAAACGATAACAGCAGTTGCAATAAATCCAAATCGGCCGTTTGTTGCTTGAGGGTATCTTCATCGAGTAGCAGCGATGTTAAGCCATAGCGCGCTAAACCGTGTTGTTGTAAAATCTCTACGGTGGATTTAGGAAAGGCTTTTTTTACGCTTGAGAGCCATGTTATTGGGCTAGGTAAACCGCTGTTGATGCCACCTTTAGACGACACGGTAAATCGGTCTTTATATTCCTGTGAATACAGTTGATCCAGACACTGATCTTTTAATGCGTCTTCTTGATTAAGGGTGTGTGAATAGCGTTGGCCTAAGATTAACCGCCAACGTCGATTTTGCTCATTAGTCATGAGAGATCCCCCATAATGATAGCCACTCTTCAGCTAGGTGTTGAAGTTGATTCGCTTGAAGTAAAGTATCATGACTTGGTATCGTTAAATTGAGCCATAAAGTATCGCTCTCTTGGTGACATAAGTGCCCAAACTCTTCGATTTGATTAGGGGTCATGAGCATAAAGGCGCGACGCAAAGCGGGAAGCGTGTGCAGAAAATCGTGTTCATCAAACTCAGAAATGATCTGATCTAACGCCGGTTGGATCGCATCATAATATTGGTATATTTGCGTGTCGACTAAGCCCAACCCATAACAGAAATCCCCCAGAGAATCCGGAGTGAGATGGCATTGGCTGGCGGCACTTCTCATCATTAATATCACGTTTTGTTGTTCATCTTCTTCGTTTGAAGAGGGAGCAATCGATAAGGCCAATCCTGCAAATACCCCTTGTATCTCAAAAGGGACGGCAATGTCAGACAGCGAATGAATCGCATCCAATAAAAAATAGGCCGGACATAATTGTGGCATTCGATTAATCAGCTTTCCAAGATCAGAAAGCAAGGTTGCCTCAGCGGTGCTGGAATGCCCATTAATGGCACGAGGCAGCCGAGTGCAAAGACGAACATAACAACGGTAAATCAAGCGTTCTATCTCGTTTTTCGTGTCTTGCACAAACAACGAACTGTTCCATTGAGAGCGAAATAACAGCGTCAGTGTTTGATTAAGAATATGCAGATCACTTTCTTTATCCACCTGCTCAGAGAGGCGATGTAAGAATGGGGTAAGCCATTTTTCCAGCCCCATCTGCAAAGAACGCAATAGCAACGCCACAAGATTTTCGCTGTTTAGGTATTCATCAGCGAGGTGTTGTTGTATTTTATAGTTGATCGCTTCTACAATGGTGCTGCCTTGGTAGCCAAGCTCAATTAATGTGGTTTCTGTAGTAAGTTCGTATTGAATCAGCCACTTTTCTCGTACGCGATAAAGATCCGTTTGAGTGACAAAATTCGGGCCTGCGATCTGAGTGGCGTAAGGAATCGATAAAAAAGCCAAACGATGTAAACACTGAGAAAGCGCAAGGTGTTTGGGACTTCGATAAATAGCCAGCTCTTTAGTAATAGTGAGATCACTGAGTGTTTTTGGTAATGCAAAAGCATCACATTGACGGTGAAAGTCAATGATGATCGGCGAAGAAGGCAGCGTATTCGGCACCTTTCCGTATTGTGAATCAACAAAAAAAGCATCAAGCCATAATGAAAAACGCGATATGTGATCGCTTAAGCTCGGATCTTTTTCTAAGATTAAGCACGCGGCCTCACAAAACTCACTGCGTCCGACTGGCACTTGGCGCAGTTGAGCTAAATGCTCGGCGGCCACCACCAAATCGACCAATTGCGGCATGGCAACAGGGTGCTCTTTTTGCTGTAAGAATGACATGAGCTCTGTCGCCAGTTCCGTGTGCAGGCGGGTGGCTAGTGTTGCTCGTTCTTTCTTCGTGCTTGATTTTAGTTTTTTCCACCAATGCGCATAATAGCCACTTTGCGATAAATGCGCGCCGTACTGGGGATGACTTAATCGTGATAAAGGATAAGGGATCAGGTATTGATAAGACGTTTCCACTTTTATTTGAGGTAAAAAATCGGAGGTGCCTTGTTGTAAATAGTGCGAGATCCCCATGCAGTGAAACGCACCACAGACCACCAATACGCGTTTTCCCTCTTGGATATGAGGCGCAATGTGGCTTGCCATGTACTGTTCACGGTATTGAGTGTGACGATCCGTCTCGACACGCCCCTCCCGCATTTGCAGTCCAAATAGGTGCATGCGTGTAAAAAACTCAGAAGGTGACAAGGTCACATTGGCTTCAAAATGGCGATCCCACCACTGATCAAAATGTTCGCACCCAGAGCGTTGAAGTAACGCGTCAAGGTAACGGTGTTGAAAATGCTTTTTTTCACTGGAAGCGTAAATTAACGGGTTATTTCCTTCTTCGTTTTCCTCTTCCTCGTTACTCTCATTCCAATAACCGTAAGGCAAATCAATAAATTGGCAAGGAATGTTCTTTTTCTTTGCGACTTTTAGAGCGTTCCATTCAGGTGACATCTCTGCAAATGGGATAAACCCGCGTTGAGCATAAGGGTCACTCTGGGTCTCATTCGTTAAGCGTGCTTGTTTGTGTAGATAAATCGCCACTGGCGCTTGGCATTCATCGGCTTGCATGTAGGGCAGCAAGGATTGTGCATCATGTGGTGTTTCAATGAGAATCACATCAGGTTTGGCTTGTTTGATCAATTGCAACAAGTACCAACTGCATGTTGGACTGTGATGACGAATGGGAGCCCAAATGAGGTTATTATCGTGATGGAATTGAGCCGCAAGAGAAAGAAGATCAGATCCCTGCATGTTTGCATCCATCTAAGAATAGGGCCCATTGTGGGTCATTCGCACGCTGACGAGTGATCACCCGGATGTAATCGCTTAATGATTCATGATCTTTTTGATTGTCTTTAATGACGGTGCCCATTAAAAATTGAGCCAAATGCACAGGAGTAACGTGATTATCCCCAAAGTAGTGGCACTGCATGGCGGCATGAAAGGCTAAGTTGATGCTTTCAGGTATGGAGAGTAACGTCGAAGGCGTTGGGATGCTCACTCCTGCCACTTGGCCTGATTTCAATTCATCAAATACCGTGACTAATACATCAATGGTGTCATTCTCTAAACGTAAATCGACTTTTTCATGTTTGAGTCGATCATTCACTTGCGTCATGACTAATTCAATGCGTTGCTGGCGTTGAGCTAAGGGTTTCAATACTTCAAAATTAAAACGACGCTTGAGAGCAGAAGACATTTGATTAACGCCTCGGTCGTTTAAATTTGTAGATGCAATGATGGTGAATCCAGGCTGAGATAATAGGTAGTTGGTCTCAGATTGAATCTCTGGAATGTGCAAAATGCGATCCGATAAGATAGGGATCAGGTTATCTTGCACTTCTGTTGGGCAGCGCGTTAACTCTTCAAAACGCATGATGGCCCCTTGTTTCATGGCATTAAAGAGTGGGCCGGGTACCATGGCATCCATGGTTGGGCCTGATTTTAGCAGGGTAGCGTAGTTCCAACTGTAGCGAATGTTTTCTTCAAATAACCCAGCACTGCCTTGAACGGTATAGGTACTGTTACCACAGATAGCGGCGCTCAGCAGTTCAGACAGTAACGATTTTGCGGTGCCAGGCTCACCAACAAGCATTAAGCCTTGTTGACCAAGCAGCGTGACGATGGCGCGCTCTACCACCGCATCGTTACCGTAAATTTTACGTGTGATGATTTGCCCTGAAATTGGCGTGTCGCTACCAAGAATGAAGGTGCGTACCGCTTTAGGACTGAGTTGCCAATGAGCGGGCTTTGATGATGTATCCGCATCTTGTAGTGCTGTTAATTGTTCTTTGTACAGTTGCTCTGCGGGTAATCGTTGTACTGCAAACATGGTTAATCCATTTCATGTGAGTCATGCCACCAATAGGGAGTTGATGGCATGTATTAACGTGTTTAATGTAGGGTTATTTTATTGATTCAATATCATTAATTACTTCACTGTAGACCATTGGGGAGACGTTACCCAGCTCCAGTAAGTGATTGTTGCGATCCGAATAATAATGATAATCACCCGTGAAAAACTTAACGTGTGGGATGGTTTGATTCTCGTCATAATCGTACGATCCCATACAAAAGCCTTCTTCCATATAAATCAGGGCGCTGATGTTGGCTTGAACAAAGTATTTTTCGAACCATTGCACCGAGCCGCCATCCAAAGGCTCACCGGTTCGCCATCCACGTTTTTCCAACGAGCTGCGCATACGTGATGTGCCGAATTTTTCTTTTTTATAGCGAGTGATCGTTTTATACGCGTGATCGTCTTCGGCTAACGTAAAGGTTGGGCGTGACAATTGAGCAAAAGGCGGCACAATCTCATAATCATCCAATAGATTATTCCACTCGATGCACGTTGCTTCTTCCAGCGTTAATGGGTGGACGACAGAGAACAGGCTCTCGTTGTCTATCGTAATGTTTTCATCATCAATATCCACAAACTGGTTGCTTTCGTCTAGACGAGCAAGCGTGATCTTATCTTGGTGCTGAATTGACCAAACCACACGACGTGCAATGTAACTGAGTAGTGGGTTGTGACCCCATGTTTGATTAAATAAGCTTGGTGAGAAAAGACGACCGGTGATCATCGCTTGCTCTAAACGATCAACCGCATTACGGTACACTTGTTTGATGTGTTTACGGAATTGAGTCAGCTCTGCGCGGCGTACTTTTAACAGCTCAGCATCATCGTCTTTACGTGTCGCTGGTGCCGATTTTAGCACTTTGCCATCTAAGCTGGTGATCAGTGAACCTTCATCGCAGAGTGTTAACGTTAGCGTACGCTCCCCAAATGGGAAAGCCGCGTTTCCTTGTTGGTCAAAGCCGAGATCCGCAGACACAAGATCTGAAATCTCATCGCGAGAAATGCCTCTTTCTTTTGCCAGTTGATTCAGGGCTTTAATGCAGCGCTCTTTCAATCCTTGGCTACGGGCTTTGCGTGACCAGTGATCCAGCCAAGTGAGTGCCACGGTAGAGCTTTGGTAAGCTAAGACTTCAACTTTATAGAAGGCACTGGCAGACGCCCCGTTGCGTGATTCATCATCGAGATCTTTGCCGTAGGCTTGCATCAAGGTGTCATCACCCAGTAAAGCCGCAGAGAACAATACCCATCCTAAGCGACGCGATTTATCATCCGCTTGTTGATAGAGGGCGTCCCATAACGGTTTGAAGCCTGCGTTATCACAGTGTGCGATCACCTTAACCAATAAACTTGAGTGCTGTTTCGCGCTCTCTTCTGATAATTTAGAGATCACCCATTGCATGACTTTTGGTGGTAACGGGTTACCTGTTGTCCAATGAAGTGATGGTAAATTCTCAAGCTCGATGCCTTTTGGTAGTGCGCCAGCAAATTCACTTAATAGTGCTTCAAGCTGGGTAAGGGTATCCGTTGAAAGTGGTGCATCGGCATCTAATTGCGTTTCAAGCTCGCTCTGAGCTAGCGTGATCGTAATGGCGATGTTGTTCATCAATAGGCTTAATGTATGGTTTTTCTCTTTTACTCGGGCTTTATTTAATGCCGGAAGCGCCTCTGGAATAGGGGCTTGAGATAAGGCTTCAGCCACTTGCTTTCGAGTCGCGAGTTTTTTATGCGCCAATAGGTCAATAATGATAGGGTACGTCTCATTTGGCGACCATTGAAGCGCTAATGCCATTGATCGTGCTGAGGCATTGGGACTGAACGCTTTAAATACGGTTAACGTATTGGCGGATTGCAGTGGTAAATAGAGTGACCATAGCAGATCCATCGCCAGAGAATCCATTGTGGATAAGATAATCTCCGCGGCCTTAATGGCATTCTCTTGGTAATACTCTAGGAAAAACTGAAATGCGTGTTTATTGGTTTCTGTATAACCGCCATCAGCCTCGATATCTTGAACCCAAAAAGTCAGGCAAAGCAGTGCATTTTGCTCATTATTATCATGGTGTTCCATGAGTTTTTTAAATAATGCTAGCTGATAATAGTGTGGACAAACGTGATGAATTATGGCACTCAGTGTCACCACTAAAGCACGCTCACCATGTTGGCTCAGCAAGTTATTGGCGATTTGTTCGACATAAGAATCGAAGTTTTTCACCCAATTTTCAGAGGTGTCACAGCCACACTCAGGATCACGACAGTTTGCATTGGCTTTGATGGATTTAATGGCTTGCTTAACGGTTTTATGATCATCATTAGACACGGCTTGTAATAATTGTTTCACCGTATTCGCTGGATTTGTATCAACACTCACCTCATTTTCTTGTCCGGATAGAGTGGCAAGCAATGATTTTATCTCAGCGACTTTTTCTTTTTTGAACAATGGCGTCGTTGTGCTCACGATGATGTCGGTCAGGCTTGGATCTGACACCAATGAAAGCAATGCTTCACACGCGTGAAAGCGCACATTTTTTTTACGAGAAGATAAGGCATTCAATAATGCATCACTTGCTGTGGAACCTTGTTTAAGCAATCCTTTTGTTGCCGCTTGTCGTACGCTCTCAATGGTATCATCAAGATAGTCAATTAAGGTAGGGATCGCAGCAGGATCCGTCGAGACACTCAAGGCGTTGACAAGGAAAAAGCGCTGCGGGATTTTTTTGGTTTGGAGTGCAGAAATCAACACATGTGGAAAACCTGTACCAATAACAGCCAGCCCTTTTTCCTCTTTCTTATCAATGCGAAGCTCTGAGCGTCCCCAATCGACAATACGTTGAACCATGCGAGTGGCCACATTCTCATTACAGAAAAGGTTAAGAAGCTCTACTTTATGCAGATGCTTAAGTATGAATTTTTCCATGTGTTGGTCTGATAATGCCGACAACACAGCACTGTTTGTTCTTAGGTCGTAAGCACTTAAATGCTCAACAAGGTAATCCGCACGAGCGTCGTCAATCTGTTGATTTTGCTTTTTTAAATGTAATGCAAGCCAAGGAAATAACGCCATTGCTCGTGAATGGCCATCATAATTTTGTGGCACAGGGTAAGCTAAGGCTATTTGACAAATTGCGTCACTGTGTTGGTCGAAGTAAGGTGCAATGTCATCATAATCGACACGATGATTCTCAGCAATTATGCACAGTTGTTCTGGAGTGATGCTGTGACACGTGAATGCTAAGAAATCCAGAGAATATATATATCTTGCTTGCGTTGCAGCGATGTTGATGGCGTCACACACGTCTTGGTGTGGCCAGCATGCAAACATCTCCTCTAGTGTGCTTTGCTCTCTATCATCAACAACGTCCTCGGCAATTTTTGTTAGTAAGCAAGCAGGGGTTTGATCGACATTGATCTGTTTATTTTTTAAAAATTCAAAGTAGAGAGATAAAGAAATGGATTCTAAGAATGAAGGCAGCGCATCAATTAATGGTTGAACATCACCTTGAGCCTTCTTTATCAAAGACACCGAGTAGTCGGTCATTTTACCATATTGATTCCAACGATTGATGTTTTCAGGTTCTTTACTGGCTTGAGTAAATAAATCAATACAATCAGCAATGGTATAGCCATTAGAAGCCCCACTGAGTGTATACCATGAGTTTATCTCAGTCGCGAGATTGAGGATCTGCTTTTTGTGCAGTTCCCACAGTATATTCTTATATTGGTCGCCATCTTCAAAGTGCTCACGCAATTCATCTTTTATTTCATAAAAAGAGTCGTTGTCTTCAACAATTTTTTTAGCAATATTTAGTTCTGATTCAGTTATCATACTACGCTCACTATTTAGTGATTTATTTTTATTAAAAAGGTAAGTCTGCCTTGTCTTGGCGTCGTCGATCTTCTATCTGATTTGATCAACAATGCCATCTCGAATTAATGACCGTTTTCAGGAACCAAGCCCGCACCTTCAGTTGACTCGGTACACAGTGAGCGGCATTAGCTACAATGCCGCTTTTTCTTATTCAACGATATGTGGCATGAAACGTTCTTTATGAAGCTGGAGTACTTCACCTGTGAACTCTCTCACAGCGATACCGGAAGATTCCATATCTAGTGCTTCGCCATCTACCCACGGAGCGAGCCAAGAGCAAACGATGGCTTTTGTTTCGCCCTGATCTGCAGATGTAGTTGGGCAAAGTTCTTGATAAATGAAATCATCTTCAGCGTAAAATCCAGAGGTTTCGTGAACGAGCTTGTCATCATGATAGAACTCAATGTTGTTGCTCATTCGGCCTTGGAGCGGCTTTTTTACGTAATGTGAGAGGTGGGGGGGCTTTTCCATGAATGATGGAATAACGTATTGCCATGCTTCAGCGTTTGCAGTAACAAAAGCCTCTATTACACGATCTTCCTTAGCAAGCACGTCTTTTAAATACGTTAACCATGCCCAGACTCCCTTATTTGAGACGAACCATCGCCAAGCGGGCTCCATGAAACGTGTTTTATTAGACCACTTGTGCCACTCTAAAAGGGGATTAGACGTTTCAGCATATAGGTCCCGAACCATGTCTTCCCAAGGGTAGAGTGCGAAAATGTAATCTAACTCTAAATCGTCAAGTAACCACGTACTTCGATTTAGGGAGAAATCATAAACCAGCCTATTGATGTCGGAGAACTGGACCAAATGTTCGGTTTGCTCGTTAAATGCATGGAAAAGCAGTTCTGTAGTGATACAGTCTTCAGTCAACTTTGTATCACATAAGAAAGCCACACGCTTGGGCGATTTACCTATCACTCGGTCTAAAGTCTTAGTCAAGTTTTCATAATGTAGATTGTATTGGTCGTTTGCCTGATCGAGCTTAGTAACCAAATGATCCTGCATAATCACAGAATCATAATACATCGTTGGAGTGTCTAAGTTACCTTCGTAGAACTTTAAAACCTTACCATTCTCAAAATCATAGGCGATATCAAATCTGCCGTAGATTGCCTCATGATTTTGCTCATAGGTATGGATGGCATACTCAACAAACTCGGGAAACTGTTCGATGAATTCCCTTCCATAAAAGGTTGGAATTAGGGATTTGTAGGCTTCAGAAAAAAGAAAGTCTAGAGAATTGACGAGTAGATTGTAAACCTGCTCGGAAGCAATGTTGATGGCTTTAACCTCCTCTCGTGTAAAGCGATAGAAAGGGGTTTGGGCATCCTTATTCTCAGGAAAAACAAACTCGTCTTCCAATGGCGTTAAAGAAGTATTGCCACCATGAATCAATGCGATCGCAGATGTGCGGGGGCACTCTGCTTCCAGAGCGAAGTAATCTGGTGTCACGGGTAATAGTATTTTACGCATATTTGTGTGCATGAAGGGGGAGCCCCCCCCCTTATTTCCTGAGATGAAACTATCCACCCCACGAGCGAGATGAACTGAAACCCATCGAGCTACTGCGGCTGGAAGAACGTTTTGTTGAGAACGCTTGACGTTGTTGAGATAGTGTCTTGTCGGATGATGCTTTTGCTTTGATTGCAGCGGCACGCTCGGCAGATGTTTTTTTAACAGTTTGCGCACTGTAGATCCGTTTCTCTTTGGACGTTGTCGTGCTGTAGCTATCCATCGTTGAGTAAGACGTACGCGAGTAGCTATTCCAACTCGAATAATTCGAGACGTGGCGATAACACTCGTTGTCGTCGTCATCAAAAAGATAGCCGGGTTCGCAATTTGACTGACTGCTCAACTCTCGAGCGAGTTGTGAGTTGGCTTTTCCGGAATGGGTCTTATCCAGTTGAATAATATATTCAGTCACGCCACTCTTCGTGTCACCTTTGACGTTCAGTACCGCGACGTACAGATACTTCACGTTATTGAGGTAACCGTATCGTGCACCTACAACTTCGGGATGAATCTTTTGAATTTCAGCCAGAAACTCTTTGAGTTCGATATCTTCGTTATTCAGTGTTAAAAGAACGTCATCAACAGCATTTTGAATTTGATCAGGCGAGGGCGTTATGGTGTTGTCGTATTGGTGAGAGGAGCTATGTACTGTGGCCATTACAGTCATGCCGGTAATGAAACCAGCGCCACCCACCAACGCAATCTGAGACTTTTTCATTGTTTGCACCTATGCTGGTTAGTTGCTCATTGAAGCTGCGTTGATGAGACCAGCACTAATTGAAATGCTAGCAAGCAAAATAGCTTTAGCTTTTTCACCTGCGTTGATACGCTCAACAATAGTGGGAAGAGTGAGACGAACCAAAGCAAATACGGAAATTTGAACAACCATTGCAACCACACCCCAGATCGCAAAGTCTATCAAGTTTACTGATACTTTTGAGGCAGCAGTCAACGCTAAAATGAAACCTAAAAGGGCACCGCCAAACGAAATCGCTGCTGCTTCATTGTTTTGTTTTATCAATGCAAACTCGTCGTGAGGTGTAAATTTGGTATATACAAAAGCGAAAACAATAACCATCAGTAACGAAAGGCCAAAATATGCAATGAAAGGAATTAGCCCAGAAAGGGATTGCATTACATTAAATTCATAGGAGTTGAACATCTAGAGTTATCCTTGTTGGTGATTAATAGTTAACTGTGTGAGAGGTATGGAAACGCCAAGTGCGATGGAGCAGATGTAATTTCCTCGGTGAACAATATCGTGGTTGTCGTTAACCACGACTTCTTGCTCGACATTGACAATGACGATCTCTTGCATTTGCGCGGTTATATCTCGAAAGAATACAGCGAAGTTATTGTCAATAGTGTTTAAGTCATCGCCGATGACTTCCACGACTTCTAGGCCACCAAGCACACCCGTTAATCGGTGATATTCAGCGCCTTCAAAAGAAAATATTTCACTTTCTTCAATTATGTTTCGCCAGTAGTTTTCTGTTGCTTTATCACTCTTCGAACAAAACTCGTCTCCGGCATCTAATTGATATTTGAACAGCATAATGTCGATAAGGTTGTCAATTTTGTTTTCGCCAAAAAAGTTAAACTGAAAGAAGTAATCGTCTTCGGTATAGAAACGATGCGTATGTTCACCTCTTTCATTGTGGCTAGATTTACCGGTCACTTTTTTCGTCTCAGAACCAATCTGAAACTTTAGTTCAGGCGTGAAACGAAGCATCGGATAATCAACAGTGATAAGTTTTTGGAGGTCTATACCTAAAGTCGCTGTTTCACATTTCGTGTTTTCAACGAGATCAGGATTAGTTTTTAATTCAAAAAGTGTTTTGAGTTTTCTTAACATAAATAATTCTTCAAATGAGTTTCAATTTTCTGGATCTCTTGGTTTGCGATGTAATGAATAAAATCACCACCGCTGACCATGGCATCATCATCGGGGTTGAGCTGCAAATTTCGCCCTAGCTTGTCACTCTTTTTGGAAAAGCCTATCGAGATGACTTTTAGCTCTCGCTTAAGGATTGCCGACAATTCAGAGAAAGCCATTTCTCGCATTTGAATGGGGAGTTTAAGTGTGAAATGTGTTGCTAAAAAAGCAGGGTTAAGCAGCGCCTCTGTGCAAGAGCTGCTACCAGGGAACATTGCTGAGCGTGAAAGTAGGTGTTCGTCATGAATATTGATAATCTCAGTGCGGCCACTCGCGCCTTCTAACAGAGCTTGAATGTCCTCACACTCTGAATAGACTACGATATGGGCGTTGGATCCAATACGCTCTAGGTAGTGATCGACGGCAACTGCAGTTAAATAGTTAACTGCATCTATACCCGTGTTTACGATAATGCTATCGCACTTTTCCAAACCCAGTCGTTTTAGCTCTTTAACAGAAACATAGTTCTCAACATTTACATAGAGAATATCGGTGTTCATCAGAGGATGCTCTAAACCTTTTTCATCAGAAACGATGACGATTTTTTCTTATTTGCTTGGAGAAGCTTTGTCAGCTTAGCCGTGCGTTGTGGTATCCAACCAAAGACAATGATATGTCTACTGAGATCGCTCACGTCAATTGTTCCTGCTACAAATCTTTTTTTCAGTGTTAAGTACAATTCGCCTAACTTCGCCAGCGCTGAGCCAAATAGCAAAATACCAGTAGGGGCGATAATCAATGCATAGAACAACCGGCCTCCAGGCGTTACTGGTGAGATATCCCCGAAGCCAACTGTGCTCATTGAGACACTGTACCAATAGGTATAATCAATAAAGTTTTGGGTCAGCGGTTCACTGAATGCGGCGAGCATTGCCCATGTAAAAAGGTAGTGAATGAAATAGGTGGCGAGGAGTACTCGCCACGTTGTATTTCCCACCATCCTTTGCAAGAAACTCACTAGCAATGGACGATGTAAAAACATTGAATCACCAACCTAAACCGTCATCATCGGTTGTCGCTGCGTCGATTTTATCTTGTAGGCTATTTGATGAAGCGTTCTTACGTTCACGTTGCAGTCGAATGAGTTCTCTTTCTTCTTCTTGACGTCGGGCGAGTTTTGACACGGCACCGCCGCCAGCTACAGATACGCCTTTAATCTCTGCTGCAAGCTCTGTTTGTGCTTTGTGAACTTTAATTAGCTCAGCATTCGCACGATAGTTTGCAATCAGTTGCTCTTCTGCTTGGATTTCATTTTCCATCTCTACAATCAAAGTGCGATTTTCTTTAATTGTATCTAGCGTGAACTCATATGCTTCAATCTGTGGCGTATACTTCGCTTTTAGTGACTTGATCTCGTTATGAATTTCTAGGCCTAAAGCTCGGAATTCTGTTGCTTTTTGCTCATCACCAGCTGCTTTAGCGTTGTCATGGCGTTGTTTGATGTCTGCCAAACTCGCTTCATAACCTTCTACTTGAGACTCGTAAGCTTCAAGGTCTCGTTTTTGGACACGGTTTTTTGCCTCGCACTCATCGACTTTCTGTTTTGCGCCAGTTAGACGTTTACGAGCACGAGCAATATTCGACTCATGAATTTCTACGCCATAGCGGTCATCGATAGCCTCTTCTGCTTTCTTGGCTACGGCTTCGCCAAGTCCAAATAATTTTTTAAACAAACTCACGGTGTATTTCTCCTGAAATTAGTTTTGCTGATTATGCTCAGTAATCAGCTGCGCGACTTCAAACGCGTTGATAGCCAGTTTATTAAGCTCTTTCTCTACGCCTTCGATAGGCGTGTTAGACAATGTCTCACCTAAAATCACATAGCATTCTTCGCCATCGATCTCTTCCAAGGCGAAACTAGATAAAGGCAACAGCTTTGCTGCTTTCAATAAGCAATAATTCAGTTTTGCTGGATCCTTAACCTGATCGACCGAGGCCAGCACTGCCTCAGCGGTCATGTATTCTCCGTTTATGACAACAGCAATTGCTAAGTCTTGATGCTCTTTTAAAACAACAGAAAGAGAAGATTCACCGATCACTGTAGGGATGAACTTAGTTTCATTTAAAGATGATGCCAATTCGTTAGCAGTCCACATATTCACTTCCATCTGTATTTGTTTGCTATAAGTTGTGCTCACTCATGAGGAAAAACGTTCCCACTGAGTTTACTTCAAACCGCACAGGTGGCGGTCAAACGATATCGTCTTGTTCAGGGGAGGAGAGTACGCCTTTAACCATTCGGTTAGCTTAGAAATATCAATGGGCGTATCGGACCTGCTTGAAAAACAAAGCAATTATATCGTGATGGTTAGGGTTATTCACTTGGCAAAATGTCTGTTCGTATAAGCAATCTCACGGTTCTTGCCGACATAAAGAAAGCATGTTCTATTTTGATGTGTCTTTGGTGCTTTTTGATAACTTGGATGTGCAATTCAATTAACGGGTTTGCATGCGACAAAAAGGTATACGTGAGCAGGATCTGCTTGATTCGTACTCTTCTTTCCTAAGGCTAAATACACCAGAGGAAGTTTTTCTATTGGACAGAAAACTGTAGTAACGCACCATTTTAAAATGGTGCCGAGGGATACGACTCACGAACCGTAATATCATATCTTCCTTCGTCAACGTCTTCGTTTTGTTCTGACCATCTCGATGGTCTAGGTACTTAAACATGCCCGTTCCTCCGTTGTTGGCTCATCGCTCGCAGCTTCAATTTGATGGCTGTCCGCCGTGTGTTCAGACATCCACTCCGTTACACGTTGCTGCCCTAATTATGGTGTTGTGTAGCGACTAAGATAGTCGTAGCACCGCAAATCAAAGTTTGGGCCTTCATCAGCGTTTGTTTCTTGCGGAATTTTTTGCGTGAGAGAGTTGTAATCGTCGTAGCTCACTAAACCAGTACGAGTTCGATGGATTTGCTCAAGGTCGAAAATATGTTCTCTGTCTGGCGTACCACCGCCTTGGGAATGATAAATCATTGGTCCTAGGTATTTGTCTTGACAATTTATCGATACCACTTCATTCATTACACGAACATCAACGCTGAAACGAGCTAAAAAGCTTTCTGGTGTTTGTAGCAATCATTTACTGCTATCTTTGATGTCGCCACCGATGTGCCAGGGATGGACACAGTTAGCAAGGCAAGAGTTGGGCAAAAGCCAACACAAACGGGTAAGCGACATTCTCTCCACATCGATCGCCTCAGGTTCATTCCATGCGTTTTCAAGGATGGAATGGCAGGGTAACAACGTTCTAATGATAGGAAAGATTCATCGATACTTTACATGTGTTGTTCTGGAGCGAGTCGACTAATAACTTGCATCATTTGGGACGACAGGTCTGCGTACAATTCGTAATTGGATGATAAGGTAATGATTCCTTTCTGCTCACAAAGTGCTTTAACTTGAAAGAATGATTTGAACTTCTCAATGCCTGCTTCTTTGGCTTGTCGATTTGCAGCCACCACGCCCCCCGTCGCTATTGGAAAGAACAACGACGGGCTTACCTCGCCAGTCGGGACGGAAAACTTGCTCAGCACTACAATAAAATGAGTTCGAATCGACTAAGGCATACATTATTTTTGCTCTCAGCAGGTTACTTGGTCGATGACAACGTATGGATCTGATGACTACACCTTCTAACGAAAATGAGTCACATTCGGTAATCAGGGTTGGTTGATACTTACTGTGTGCCGATAATAGCCGCTTGCGATGAATATGAATTCACCATTGAGGTTTGTGACAATAACGTCGTTCTGTTTAACATCTATATGTCGAAAACGATCAGCAAATCCTGATCAAATATACCTAGCCCTTGCATGGAATCACCACATGCTCGCCCGATGAAGGTTGCATTGGGATGCTCTACTAGCAGTTCGTCTAGATCTAGAGAGTTGAATGTATTCAGTAGCTGGAGACTAAATCCAGTGATGCCAGCATGTGCGCTAATTGGAATAACTCTCATAAATAATACTGTGTAAGTGAACAGTATTATTTGGTGTGAAAAGTCATTTTGGCAAGTGGGTGTAAACTGTCGGCCTAATATCTCAGCAAATTTAATTATGTGATTTGAAGGTTTGTTCCTATGTTTCTGATAATCAAGAATATATGAGGACAAACGTAGTGATGGAATTAGATCAAAGGCGACTTACCGCGGTTAAGAACCTGCTTATTGAGATCGAGTTTTGCACTGATGAGGTGGTCGAAGAGGGGAGTCGAAAAGGGCTGTATATAGATATAAACGATTGGCATCTTTACCCAGTGTTTCAGTTTGATGAAGAGATGGAAATATATGGTTAACTAAAGAGACGTCTTGATGACTTAAGAGCAGGCCGAGATGAAGTTGATGTCCTTCACGGGAGCTTTTCTGAGAAAAGCGTGCTGATGTGCAAGGCGGTTACGTCTTACTAGTTGGTCGAGAAAGCTTTGAGTTTCGGTGACTTAAAAGCTCATTATGAACTGGTGTCGGCAGAAGCTAGACAGAGTGAGTATCTGACCGCTCGTCCTATTGAGTACCTAGGAAAAGACGAATTCGACGTATTTGTCGACGATTGGAAGCTTGGAGACTATCGAATGATCCCGAGGAAAGAGGTTAAGGGCATTTCGGGGTGGTGAAGCTGAAGTAGGAAACATCAAAGCGTGACTTTGAGCCTAGTAATTTCCCCTATCAAAAGTTATCCGAAGGAGTTAGGGTAACACTATTATTCTGAAACTATGAGGCATCATACAATCTAATTTCTTTTAACTTTCATTAACCTATTGATTAGATTGTTGGTATGGTATTAAAAAGGTTACATAATAGGAATATGAAATGGGCTAAAAGCCGCATAGAAAGCGTTATGCTCTTTGGAGGGGATAATGACATCCTTATCCGATATTAGCTCTAGGCTTCAATAATCTTTACTTTGTTGTATTCGCGTAGAGCTCGCCCACCGATAGGATTAGTACAGGTTAAGTTGATTAAGTATTCACCTGTTGAAAGTAGGTTGGCGGCCTCAGTGAGTGTTGGAACACAAACCTTATTTTTTGCCTTGTTTGTCCTGTTTGAGTCAGTTGGCGTATGAATCTTTTTATTTAGCACATAATGACCATCAAGGTTCTGCTTTGCGACAAACTCTAAGCCTTTAACTTTACCACGTGTACCAGTAGCTGAGATTTTGATTACGTTTTTATATTTCATTTTAAGTCACCCTGAATTGCGTGCGTAGATCATAAATTGGTAAGCCTGCGTAATCAAAAATAAATTAATCTCTAAAAATCAAAGCAATAAAATGCATTGGAACGAGCATAACAAAGCATTTAAGAGGGATTCTCAACGCTTGGCATTTTCAGTTTGAGTCGGCAGTAGTGTTTACGGCACAATGCTTTAGGTAGGGTGGTTTGCGTTGTTCACCCCTTAACGCGGCGTTATGCTGCAATGAGCTTTCGATATGATCTAATGTTACATAAATCGTTATTATCCCGAGAGAAATCGAATCATGTATCAATTGCGCTGCACTAAGAAATCACAAGACTTGCTGGGTCTTAGACCCCAAGACATGTCAGATATTGAAAGCGAACATCATATTCTCGGTAATTGGTATATGCATACATTTACTCAAGAGCGTCGAAAATGTCTCTTTTTCATGGAAGAGAAAACTCTGATGTCTTTTGTGCTTATCGGTTTCAAAAAGTCAGAATTCAAGCATTTTAATGAAGCTTTCAAAAGTGGGTTGTTGACCTTACTAGAGCTTGAAAATGCTCCAAATGAGATTCTTTCTTCGTTTGGAAATGCAGAGCTGAATATTAGCTTTACCAAAACTGACAGTCGAAAGTTACTTGGTCACGTTAACGATAAAATGTCGTTGTACCAAGATTTCATATATTCAGATGGCGGTTTTGAGCATTGTGATGTAGCGCAGATCACCGCAAAAATTAATAGAATGCCTCAAAAAGAGCTGGGTTGGGCATTATCAATAGATGTCTTCAATGAGCTCTTCAACTAGCAACATAACAAACTGTTCAAGAGGGATTCGCAACGCGTGGCATTTTTACTATGCGTTACGTTTGGTGTTTAGGTTGTATGTGGGGGCATCGGTATTGCGTTGCTCACACCTTAACAGGGCGTTGTGAAAATGAGGGGAATTAACATGTTAGATAGTGAAAAAATCGAATTAATAGAATCTTATGTCAGTAGCTACAATGCTTTTGATGTGGTTGGATTACTCGATCTTCTTGACGATGGTGTAGTGTTCGAGAATGAGTCAAATGGAGAAATTACCGCTCGTTCAAACGGCAAAGTTGAGTTTGAAAGCTTGGCTTCTGAGTCGGCAAAGATTTTTAGTGCTCATCAGCAAGTTGTGCTAGCTACGGAGATGTTGGAAATGGCAGCGACGGTCAACATTGAGTATATGGGGACTTTGGCAATAGACCTACCTAACGGTCTCAAAGCGGGGCAGGTTTTGGAGTTAAAAGGTCGAACATACTTTGAGTTTCAAAATGGTAAAATTAGTTACATAAAAGATGTCAGCTAAATTTGTATAACAAACAATTTAAATAGATTCGCAACGCTCGACATTTTTGGTTTAAATCAGTTTTAGTGTTTAAGGCGGTGTGCCGCGGCTTTTGTATTACATTGCTCACACCTTAACAGGAAGTTTTGCCTTTTCACGTTGAACAATTCGTGCTAATAAGTGCTTTAATTTGATTGGTCTTGTGAATGTATTGGTTGTTGTCATGAAATCTGAGTTTATAGTTATCGGTTTAATTAGCAGTTTTTCTATAGGTAGCTTAGCTAACGATATTCGGATTACCACGCCTGTTGACGAAAAAGAAGTAGGCTGTTCCAGTGTTGTTTGTAAAAATATTATTGCAGAAAAAAGTGTTAGTAAAGCAGGGGACTTTCCAGAAAGAACGGGTAATGAAACCTTCTCGGCTATAGGGAATGTATTATTCGTAGTTGGTGAAATGGGTTTAGCTGAAAACTTGCAAGAAGATAATGTTGACCACAGGGTTATGAAGCACCCTTGAACATAGGTATAACAAAGCATTTAAGAGTGATTCCCAGCGTGTGGTATTTTTACTGTGCCTCGATTTTAGTGTTTAAAGTGGTTACGTGAGCTTCGGTATTGCGTTGCTCACCACTTAAGCGGCGTTAGTGCTCTCGCTAAAAATCAAGAATAAGGATTTTTAATGTCAAAATTTCAGTTTTATAGTAAGCCCGATACCAATGATAAAGCGTTTACATTTCTAGATATGGGCACAAACAGTTTTCTCGATGAAAAAGAAATATTATTTAAGCAGGGGTTTGAGGTCTCAGGAGATGTCATTTTTGCCGCTACTCCAAAAGAGGCTGTAGAGAAATATAGATCAAATTTTTTATATGTATCAGAAGAATACACGTATTCAAACTTGATTACAGCGATACCTTTGCTATTGATTGATTGTTTTAGGTGGGCATTTGGTCGCCGTTCAAAGCACTAAAAAAGTATTTAAGGCAGATTCGCAATGCATGGCATTTAGGTTTCTTTTAAATTTAGCGTTTACGTCCATAGTGGTTTAGGCTCAGTGGCAGTGTTGCTCATTACTTAACGCGGCGTTAGCCCTCAAAAGTAAAATATGGATACTTCCCCAGAAATAGAGTTATCTAAAGAGTAGCATAACTCAATTGAAGTCCTCAGAAACAAGTCGTTTCCTGAACATCAAGTAACTCGTTCTTACTATAAGCAACTCCCGTATATGAGGGCTTTAAAGTACAGAGATGATCAACTGGTTGGTGACATGGGGCTGGACTATAGAGTTGTTAGCGTCGGCGATGAAATTTACAAATATTGGGCGTTAGTGACTTTTATGTTGAACAATCACCTCAAAGAAATGGTATTGGAACTGCCATGTTGTCTCAACTCAGCGAGTATGCCTCAAGCAAACAGATCGACTTTATTAATTTAATCTCCGATTTAGATACTTTTGTTATGGTAATGGTTATCTTCGTCTTAGTTCTTTAAGCTCTTGGTTGCGAATACATGATCATAAGAATGATGGCGTTGCAGTTGATCAAGTCGATGATTTGTATGTTAAACCGATTAGCGGTAAAACTTGGGCTGTTGGTCATATAAACTGGTTAGGGTATATGTATTAGTCGGGTATCGGGCTAGCAAATTGTTCAAGAGGGATTTCAGCACGCGCGGCATTTTTTACTATGCGCTGGTTTTAGTGGTTAAGGCGGCATCGGTGTTGCGTTTCTCACACCTTGACAGGGCGTAATATTCAAATTAAGCCAATAAGGTTCTGTCCAAAATAAGCTACGCGCGGTGTGAAATAGGGGCTCGAAAGAGCCCCAAGCATTGTCATGACTTAGACTTTGTCCCTACTTTACGGCTCTTCCTCTTAACGCTTCAAAGGTTGCTCTAACGCGAGATGTGGTGTTGGAAGTGGCGTTTTCTGAAAGCGGCGTCAATAAACTTTCGTCGCAGATAGTGAAACGGGCCATGCAGTCTTGCTCGAACTTAGATTGCTTCTCCTTCTTGCCCAGACCTCCAATCGTTCGACCCATGTCATACTTTTTGTCCATGAATTTGGCGAGCTCATCATTTTGGTACTTCTCTACATTAAAGCTTCTATAGCCGTAGCCCATGTTAGACAGTATCGACTCTAGAAGGGCCAAGGCCTGCTGAATGTCCTCGGCTTCATACTCTTTTAGCTCTAATCCTCTTGAATCAGTTGTGCGACTGCCGTCGGCACGTTCAATTTGACCAATAGTTTCACACAAATGGTGGATCGGGGCAGCGAACTGATGAATGGTATCGCCGTTTTCGAGAGTAACAGTCCCTCGTTCAATGTTTGCCACGCGTTCGAGGTTTTCTTTGACTGCAAGTTTGAGATACACCTGAATTTTCTCGAAGTAGCTGTCTTTTAGAGACATGATGTGTGGTTGAAAGTGCTCTGTGGCGTATCTACGCTCTATGTCGTACTTTGAGTTTGGTATCTTAGTAGCGGTATCCAATGGGATCTGGAAGATAACGTCAAATGAGACGACAGAGTCTCTATCAATAACAGTTCCTCTTACTGATATAGACTTACCGTTATCACGTGGTAGACGCAATTGATACCATACCTTAATGTTTGCAGTATTTGCGTTTTCTTCTCTCATGTCGGAAATGATTTTATTTGCTTCAATTACACTGATCATAAGTTGTCCTTTTTATTATATTTATTAGTAAGGTTATTTAAATAGTAAGCTCTTGTTTTTCCAAGCAATATAAAGTTATTTTACATATTTTTACTATTAAATATTAATTCGTGGTTTTTTTCATACTTGGATTGCTAAGTTAGTGATTTATTTGCATTAGTTTGTTTGGTAATTAATTTACTTATATTTAAAAAATATTTTTAGTCAACTTATTATTCTGATTAAGAACCATAATAAGTTGACTAAAATTAGTAAGCTAGAGTTTACTCTTTAAGGTTAGAGCTAGCCCTTGCTCCTCGCACATCTCTAAGTAGCGTTCGATATGTCCGCTTGCGTTTGCATCTTGTATAGCATTCAGAATCTGGGGGATGGTGTGGACGGTGTGTAGTCCGTCGTCGCGCCTTAACTGGAAGTCTTGTTGCTCTTTGTAGTCTCCCAGATGGCTTTCTGCCTCAATAGTAAGGGGAACAAAAGCCCAACATATGCAGCAATGATTCAATGAACTCAATCAATAGCTCTGCCAGATGTTGATTGACTAATGCAAAGAATTCATCACGAGTCATTTTGGGAGAATTGAACCAAGATTTGCTGTAGCGTTCCTTATGCCATTTTTGATTGATTTTCACCCTGAAAACAAAGGCATGAAGCTTGGAGTCGTATTCCCTGGAACCGCCCTCGTTGTAAAGTTGAAGGTAAGTGCGGAGGCGTGAGTACTTGAGAGCTTTATTGTTTTTTGTGAAATCTCTCGCTCTGAAGCGAAGCACCACATTGCAGTGGCGGTCATCATGACTCAGAAGATGACCGTGCTCATTCTCTATGGTCTGGGTTGGGCCTTTAACAATGGCATAAGCACGCTTAGATTCAAGAATATTTAACTGTTTAAGGCTTTGACTGTCACTTTCGGTCATTGTAAATCGACCGTTATTCAGCAGTTTTTTAGGGAGTATGCGTTGCTGTGTCCCATCTTTGAAGAAGGAAAGTACAAGGCTGGCCTGTTAGTCTTGTTTCGTGATTTATTGGGCTTACTTAAACGATAGGACATACCGTTGGGTAGCTTGTCTGTTTGAGATTTGTAACTAAGCCTAGCTTGCACACCAACGGCTTCTAACTGCTCTAGAAAAACTGGGAGGGTTGGCTTTGCATTAAGAAGCCTGTTTTGTTCAAGAACAAAGTCTAGCTTGCGTCGTGTTTGGGCTTTATCGCCCCCTTTAACTTTTTGGTTTGGTGTGATGCGAATGGGCTTTAGTTTATAGTTCTCATCCCTTTCGTTAATCTTATCGCCTGGATTGGCGACGCTACCGAGTCCAAATTCCTTTTCAATTTCACGCATGACCATCGTGGCTTTAGGGTGGTTCTGCCATTCGTTAACGACTTTCTTTGTTTTGACATCTATGGCTCCGCAGTTGATGTGGATATGGCTATGGTCAGTGTCATGGTGAATAAACACAACATATTTTGTGTGTTGAAGTCCCATTCTACGCATATACTTCTTCACGAGCTTGCGCTATTGTTTATGGCTAAGCTGCTCACCTTTCTGAAGAGATATCATTCGGTGGCTGGTGGGTTTCTGCATTCCAGTCTTGCTTTTATAATTTGCTATCTCACG